>CAZFSW010000074.1:4090-6334 GCA_964521655.1 uncultured Dorea sp. | reverse complement strand
ACCTGGCCGCTGTTCACATCCGTGACCACCATAGAGCCCGTGCAGGGCTCCAGCGCGAGCTGGCCGGGCGTAATGTCGAGCGTCTCGATCTTGCCACGCAGGAAATCATAGGGACTCGTCTCGCCGGAATAAAGCGCGTTGTACTGCGCCTCATCATATGTAAGGACGCCCTGCTCATAGAGCATAAGGCAGATCTGCCGCCCCGTTACCGCGCCCGCTTTAATCATATATTTGTATACCAGCTTGTCAAAACCGCTGTCATCCTTCAGGCTCTCGGTGACATACTGGACCAGGCCGCCGTAAAGCTCGCTGGAATCCGAGTATTTCCCGCCGTCCGGCACATAATCCTGAAGCTTTGAGGTGTCCGTCCAGTTTTTAGAGACCGCATAGTTCAGATACTCATAAATATTGATGGATTCATCGTCGGTCCACGCCTTGTAGGTGTCGTCCGCCGTATCCACGGCGTCGGACAGGAACACGCCCCCCTCCGTAAGCACATCGTCCGTGATGTAGAGCAGATACGCCTGCATCTCCTTTGGCATATCCTTGTACGCGGCCGCGCCCGGGTCACTCAGCGTATCGGCAAGCTGGGCGAGCATCCCTTCCTTATAGGAGGAAAAGGCGGCATATACCTCCTGTTCCGTCTCCTTTGCGTCCTCCTCATGAAAATGCTCCATGTTCAGGATCTCATTGGAGATAAAGGCATTGTACACATCTCCGATGGGGATGATGATATCATTAGCGTCCTCCACCTGCGTGCGGTCATAATCAAGGGCACTGCGGATCTTGTCAAGCAGGATGCCCGCAAGCTCCTGCTCCAGCACATGGTAGACGACCTTCTGGAGGTTTGCGTCTATCGAAAGGTAGACGTCGTTTCCCACGCCGGGGCTTGTCTGCTCGACCGTCTCGATCACCTTCCCCACGCTGTTGACATAGAGCTTTACCTCGCCTTTCTTGCCCTTCAGCACGGAATCCATCGCCTGCTCGATGCCGGATTTCCCGATGGTGTCTGTCTTCTCATAATCGTCCTGGACATCCTCGTCCAGCGCTTCGTACTCCTCTGTGGAAATCTGCCCCGTGTACCCGATGATGTTGGCAAAGCATTCGCTGTCGTTGTAGCGGCGCAGCGATTCCTCCTCAATGTCCACGCCCTGCAGGGTATCCATGTTCTCCATGATGTCCGCGACCGTCTCATCGCTTACGTCCTCAGCGATGGTGGTGGCAATATATTTCTGGTAGCTGTTCAGGGAGATGGCATAGCGGACATTGACGAGCTTTAACACCTCCTGCCTGCTCATCTTTTCCTCGTCGATCCCGTACCCGTACACCTCATCCGTACAGAGGTAGTGCATGATATCCTCCGCCGATGAATTCCTCTGCCTGTCGGTGAGGTCGTCGGCGTCCGGCTCTCCATAGACGTCCGCGACAAAACGTATGCGCAGCGTCTCGTTATCCTCCGCAAAAATATAGCTGCCCTGGTTATTCAGGATGATCCCGAAATCATTGATCACGCTGTCCCCGTTTTTCTCGACAATCCCGATCACTGTGGAGACGATCTGGTTTAGCTCCTGATTCTTCTCCTTCGTCGAATCATATTCGCCGTTGTCCTCGATGGTCACGGAATATGCCAGCTCATTGTACGCCAGAAGCACCCCGTTGCGGTCATAGATATTGCCGCGCGTCCCCTCGACCTCCTTCGTCTTCTGGATCTGCAGCTCATACTGGTCCGCATAGTCCTGTCCTTTGACGATCTGCAGGTAAAATACACGCTGCACCAGGATTCCCGACATCACGCAGAAAAGAAGCGCCGCGATAAAGACGCGCCCTTTCACGATTTCCGCTATCCCTGATTTGATCCGTTCCCATAAACTATACAAATTTGCTTGCACTCCTTTGTTCTTCTGCTTCCAGCTTTTTGTTGACATACAGGATGGCCTGGTACAGGACCAGGGTTGCCAGTATGGTATAGACAAGCTCCGGGAGGATAATGTGGACCAGATGGCTTGTGAACGAAAAATCCCCGCGCAGCACATAGAGACAGAAACATGTGATCACCCCGTACAGGAACTCACTTGCGCCGATCAGGCAGATCGGGAGCTTGATATCATCGTCATAGAACAGCCTGTGGAAACACCCGTTCATATATCCGGCAAAGGTAAAAAGCAGCATATTAAATCCGATGGTATTCCCCCAGAACACATCCATGAAAAGCCCGCATACGAACCCCGTGAACATCCCCTCCTT
>CAZFSW010000074.1:0-3990 GCA_964521655.1 uncultured Dorea sp. | reverse complement strand
TAGCCGGAGCGCGTGAGGTTGTTGGAATCCACTTCAATCTCGCTGATATAGCCGATAAAGATACCCTGCAGGAACCGGTCGCTCACATGGGAGGTCACAAGCTGCTCCCCGACCTGGATCTCATTGTCATTATTCGCCAGTTTCTCAAAGCGGATCCTCCCGTCCGAAATTAGTTTGAGGTCGCCCCGTACCATGCAGGTGTCTGAGGTGGACAGCACCATAGCGCTTACATTGCTCGCGTCGTCGATAATGGAACGCACCCTCGCGTAATCCGGCCCCGTCTCCGTGACGATGCCCACAAGCCCGCTCCCCGCAAGCACATTACAGTTTACCTTGACCCCGTCGTTCTCCCCCTTGTCTATGGTAAAATCACTGAACCAGTTGCTCCCGTTGTTGGCGATGACGTGGGCGCCGATCTTCTGGTAATCTGAATAATTCTGGTCGAGCTTATAGAGCTCCCGCAGGCGCTCCAGCTCGTACTGCTCCTGCGTAAGCTGTGTGTTTTCGATGGTAAGCTCGTCCACCTTCTCCTGAAGCTTGTCATTTTCCTCGCGCACCTCCTGAAGCGTCTCAAGGTTGTCCGAGATATCACTCAGATAGCGCCCTACATAGCTGATCCCCTTCTGCATCGGAATGATCGTATAATTCCCGATGAACCGGAGAGGCCCCCCGCCGTCAACAAAACGCTCGGCTAACAGAAGGGTCACGCAGACAGCCGCCAGTATTGCAAGCCAGTATTTACTTGAAAGGGGAGACTGATTCTTAATCTTCATATTACCTCATCCACCTATATCTTTCCTCCAGCATGGAAAATGCAAGCTGCCTTAAATCCTTTGAGAGGATGATCTTCTTTAAGCCGTTTACCGCGCAGATATCCGGGTCTGCGGCGGCCCTCACAGGGATGCCGAGCTGTTTCTCAAGGTATTCGTCAAGCCCCGCCGTGCCCGCGACGCCCCCGGTCAGCCGGATGCCGTCTTTATAGATGGCTTTGCGCACCTCCGGCGGCGTCCGCCCAAGCAGGGAACGGATCGCCTCGATACATTCCATCAGGGGATCCTTGACCGCCGCCCTCACCAGGTTCACCGAGATCGGCTTCTGCATGGGGACGCCGGTGATCAGGTCCCTCCCCGCAACCAAAAACGCCGCATCGGAATCCGCATTGAAGATCTCGAACCGCCTGCGCAGCGCCTCCGCCGTATGGCTCCCGATCAGGAAGTCGTGGCTGTTGTGGATCAGCGTGATGATCGCCTGGTCGTAACTCCTCCCGCCGATGGGGAGCAGGCGGTTTAAGACCATGCCTCCGCCCGCCAGCACAGAAAGCTCCGTGGTATCTCCGCCGAAGTTTGCGATAAAAGCGCCCTTCGTGCTCTTTACGTCGATGTCCAGCCCTATCGCATCTGCGATCGAGCGCTCCACGATATTGACTTCCTTCGCTTTCGCCGTGGAATGGATGACCAGATCAAAAAACGCTTTCTTCTGCACCTCTGTCACATCGGTGGGGACAGCGATCACGTACTCTGACCCGTGCGCGAACTGCCTCCCGATCTTGAGGAGGTTCTGGAGGAGGAACTGCATATCGGTAAACCGGGAGATGACGCCCTTACGCATGGGGAAAACCACTTCTATGGAATCCGGCGCTTTCTCATACATCAGGTAAGCCTCCTCCCCAACGGCGAGGATCTCCCGCTTATCCGTGATCGCGATGACGCTCTTCTCTGTCCAGACGGCGTCCTGCTTCTTATCATAGACCTTTATTTCATAAGAGCCAAGATCCAGCCCGTATGTGTTCCTTGCCATAAGAGTTCCTTTCTAAAGCATTTCCTCCTCGCGGAAGCTGATATAACAGTTGTCCCCGATAATGATATGGTCCAGCAGGTCGATGCCGATCAGCGCCCCGGCCTCCTGTATCCTCCTGGTGATAAGCCTGTCCTCCGTGCTGGGAGTTGGGTCGCCGCTCGGATGGTTGTGCAGGAGGATGATGGACACGGCGCCCCGCTGCAGAGCCTCGATAAAAAGCTCCCTCGGCGTGATCAGGGAAGCGTTCACCGTCCCTTTGGAAATATCAGTCTCCCCGATTAATTTTGCCTTTGTATTGAGCATCAGAAGCTTCATATGCTCCTGCTTTTCATGCCGGAGATCCTCCATATAATACTTTGCCACAGAGTCCGGGTTCCTGAAGCTTAAAGCTTCCTGCGCGCACGCTTTGGCAAGCCTCTTCGTAAGCTCGGATATACAGGAAATCTGCAGGGATTTCACCTTGCCGACGCCCCGGATGCGCATCAGGCGCTCCCTGCTGAACTGATGGAGGCTTAAGATGCCGCACTCCCCCGCGTGATAGAGGATCCGCTCGGAGAGCGCAAGCGCATTCTCCCCGCGTGTGCCTGTACGCAAAAGCACCGCCAGAAGCTCCGCGTCGCTTAAGCTCCCCGCGCCGTGCTTCTCGCATTTTTCATACGGGCGCTCCTCGCTCGGTATCTCTTTCATGGTATTTTTCTGACTCATATGTTCCGTAGATTCTGTGATGCTCTTTTGCAGGCTGCAAGAAGCGGAAAGTCCTGTTTCTCTCTCTGAAAAACTCTGTACATTTTATCATATTTCGGGAAAGGTGTATAGGCTAATCGTATTAAAAATTTCTTAAGTCTCGCCTCAGATGTCGAACGGACGATAAGCTTTGCTGACGGTTTCTGCCGTTTTCAGTCCGTCTGTGGCGGCTGATGTAATGCCTCCCGCGTAGCCCGCCCCCTCCCCGCAGGGGTATATGCCTCTTATGCTGCCCTCCATGTCCTTATCCCTTACGATGCGCACCGGAGAGGATGTCCGGCTCTCCGGCGCGGACAGTACCACGTCTTCTGCGGCATACCCGGGAAGCTTCCTGCCAAATTCCAGAATCCCCGCCTCCAGATCAGCGGCAAGCCATTCCGGGAAAATGCTTCTCACGTCACCCCACGCATAAGCGCCCCGCATCTGCGGCCAAAACCTCCCCGGCCCTTCAGAGGGCGCGCGATTCTTATAATCCCCGAAAAGCTGCACGGGGATCCTCCCATTTCCGGCGCGGTACGCATGTTCCTCCAGCCTGCGCTGGAATTCTACGCCGGCCAGCGCGCCCGTCCCACCGAAGTCCTCCGGGGTGACGGTCACGACCACGGCGCTGTTGGCGTTCGTCCCGTCCCGCCCGCTGTAGCTCATGCCGTTCACCGCAAGCCGCCCCTCCTCCGAGGAAGCGTTTACCACGTACCCGCCGGGGCACATACAGAAGGTATAGACGCCCCGCCCGTCGGAAAGCTTCGCCGTCAGCTTGTAGGAGGCGGCAGGAAGCCCCGCCGCATGAGGGCGCCCGTACTGCGCGTCGTCGATGAGGCTTTGCGGGTGTTCCACGCGCACCCCGACGGCAAAGGCCTTCGGCTCCATATGAAGCCCCCTCCCGCAGAGCATGGAAAAGGTATCCCTTGCACTGTGGCCCACGGCAAATACGGCGATATCCGTCTCCAGGTATTCCTCGCGCCCGCTTTCTGTGTCCAGAAGCGTAAGGCCGATAAGCCGCTTCCTCCCACTGTCTGTATCCGTGTGGATATCCGCCGCCTTTGTGTGGAAGCGGACTTCCCCGCCCATCGAAAGGATTGCCTTTCGGATATTTTTTACGACATTTATCAGGATATCCGTGCCGATGTGGGGCTTACTCTCGTACAGGACGTGCTCCGGCGCGCCGTACTGCGCGAACAGCCGCAGGATTTCCCGATTGCGCCCGCACCTGTCATGGGTCTGTGTGTTCAGCTTACCGTCCGAGAAGGTTCCCGCGCCCCCTTCCCCAAACTGGACATTGGATTCCGGCATAAGTCTCCCGCCCTGCCAGAAGCGCTTGACGTCACGCACACGGCTGTCCACATCCATCCCCCTCTCGATCAGGAGCGGGCGGTAACCCATGCGGGCGAGCGCATATCCGCAGAATAAGCCCGCCGGCCCTGTGCCGATGATGACCGGGCGGGAAGCGAG
>CAZFSW010000073.1:4522-6398 GCA_964521655.1 uncultured Dorea sp. | reverse complement strand
ATTAGATTTAAGCATGAAATCAGAAAATATGCAAGCAAAATTGTGAGATAATTGATATTACTGTTACGCAATTAAAAGTCTTGTTAAAAAAATATCATATATTGAATATGCTTGACGAGTGTGGTAGTATAATTTTAAGGACAAATGAAAAATATTATGCACGCTCCTGAAAGCGTGAAAAATATTTTTCATCATATGCCGAACAATGAAAAATAAAAAACAGGAGGTAATGTAAAGTGAGAGTAGGCTGTGTAAAGGAGATCAAAAACAATGAGTTCCGTGTAGGTATGACTCCGGACAACGCGAAGAGCTATGTAAACGCGGGTCACGAGGTTTACATTGAGAAGGGCGCGGGAATCGGCTCAGGCTTTACCGATGAAGAATATGCTGCGGCAGGCGCCAAGATGATCGACAGTGCGAAAGAAGTATGGGATAAGTCAGAGATGATGGTAAAGGTAAAGGAGCCGCTGGAGGAAGAGTATCCGTTATTCCACGAGGGCCTCATCCTCTATACATATCTTCATCTTGCGGCGGACAAGCCGCAGACGGACGCGCTTCTTAACGGCAAGGTAAAGGGCGTGGCATATGAGACCTTATTCGATCCGAGGAACGGCGGGCTGCCGCTTCTTGCACCGATGAGCCAGATCGCCGGACGCCTGAGCATCCAGGAGGGCGCGAAGTATCTGGAGAAGAGGTTCGGGGGAGAAGGAGTCCTTCTCGCGGGCGTTCCGGGAACTCCGAAAGCTAATATCGTTATTCTCGGCGGCGGCAATGTCGGGACGAACGCCTGCAAGATCGCAGTTGGCATGGGCGCGAATGTGACGATCCTCGATATCAGCCTTCCGAGGCTGGCTTATCTGGACGACCTCTTTGGGGCGCGTGTTCAGACGCTTGTTTCCACAGACGCGAACATCGAGAAGTCAGTAAAAGAGGCGGATCTTGTTATCGGCTGCGTATTGATCCCGGGCAAGGCTGCTCCGAAGATCTTCAAGGAGAAATATCTCAAAGAGATGAAGCCGGGCGCAGTATTTGTTGACGTAGCGGTTGACCAGGGCGGCTGCGGCGAGACGACGAAGGTTACTTACCATGACGATCCGATCTTTGTAAAAGACGGCGTGGTTCATTACTGCGTAGGCAATATGCCGGGCGCGGTTCCGAGGACGTCTACGATCGCGCTGACCAACGCGACGCTCAACTATGGCCTTCAGATTGCAAACAAGGGGCTGGAGCAGGCATGCAAGGATAACGAGGTGATCTATTCCGCCATCAACACCTATGATGGCAAGCTTACCTGCAAGAACGTAGCGGACAGCTTTGACTGCTATGAGTATGTAGATATCAAGACGATCTGCTAAGACTAAAGCGAAGAATTCCAAACTTAATTCCTTCAAAGTTGCAGGAGAGGATTGCGGCCCGATGTGGGACGCGATCCTCTTTTTTCCTTGAATTATAATTCCATATGTGCTAATCTGTCTATAACACAAAAGAGGTGGACAGATAAGATGCTGATAGAGATTGATTTTAACAGTGACGAGGCGATCTATGTGCAGCTCCAGCACCAGATCATCATGGGGATCGCGACCGCCGCGATCCATGAGGGGGATTCACTGCCGTCGGTGCGGCAGCTCGCGGACATGGTGGGTATCAATATGCATACGGTGAACAAAGCATACACGCTTTTGCGGCAGCAGGGCTTCATCCGGCTTGACCGCAGAAGAGGCGCGGTCATCGCCATCGACGAGGACAAGACCGAGGCGCGTAAGGAGATGAAGCAGGAGCTACGCATCGCCCTTGCCAAAGGGTGCTGTAAGAATATCAGCAGGGAGGAAGCGCATGGGCTGGTAGACGAGTTATTTGATGAGTATGCCCTGTGAGC
>CAZFSW010000073.1:0-4422 GCA_964521655.1 uncultured Dorea sp. | reverse complement strand
ACAACATGGATTATACACAGCAGGCAAGCGAGGTACTGGCAGTCGCCAGAGAGATTGCGAAGGAGCTTCACCACCCCTATATCGGGACGGAGCATCTGCTCCTTGCTCTTCGGAAGGTCTATAGCGGGGTTGCGGGGCAGGTGCTTTCCATGCAGGGGGTGGAGGAAGAGAATATATATAAAATCGTCGATGAATTGATTTCACCGGTGGGCGGCGTGACATTTGCAGATGACCCGCAGATCAGCCCGCGTCTTGGCTACATTTTGGAGGAGAGTGAAAATGAGGCGCGCCGCCTCCGCTGTGACGAAATCGGGACGGAGCATATGCTGCTCGCCCTGATCCGGGACACGGACTGCGTGGGCGCGCGGATCCTGATCACACTGAATATCAATCTGCAGAAAATATTTCAGGAAATCTTATCGGTCGCGGGAGTAGACCCGAAAGAATATCAGGGAGAGCTTGCCTCTGGCGGCTACCATGAACGGGAGGGCGTCCTGGGGCAGTATGGGACCGACCTGACTTTGGAAGCGGAGGAGGGGAAGCTTGATCCGGTGATCGGGCGGGAGACGGAGATCCACAGGCTTATGCAGGTGCTAAGCAGGCGCACGAAGAACAACCCCTGTCTGGTCGGCGAGCCGGGAGTTGGAAAGACCGCTGTTGTGGAGGGGCTTGCCGCGCAGATTGCCGCCGGGGCCGTGCCGGACGGCATGAAGGATAAGCGCATCCTCACGATGGATCTTGCCGGGATGATTGCGGGATCCAAGTACCGGGGGGAGTTTGAGGAGCGCATGAAGCGGCTCATCCAGGAGGTGAAGTCGTCGGGTAACGTCATATTATTTTTGGATGAGGTGCATACGATCATCGGCGCAGGCGGCGCGGAAGGGGCGATGGACGCCTCTAATATATTGAAGCCCGCCCTTGCAAGGGGCGAGTTCCAGTTAATCGGCGCGACAACGCTCGTGGAATATCGGAAATATATTGAGAAGGACGCCGCCCTTGAACGCAGGTTCCAGCCGATTACGGTCGAGGAGCCGAAGACAGAGCAGTGCCTCGATATCCTGCACGGCCTGAAGCCCAGATATGAGGAGCACCACCACGTCCAGATCGGGGAGGAGGCGCTGCGGGCGTCGGTCGCCCTGTCGGACCGCTATATCAGCGACCGTTTCCTGCCTGACAAGGCAATCGATGTGCTAGATGAGGCCTGCGCGAAGGTTTCCTTAAGGGGCTTTAAGGTCCCGGAGAGAATCTACAATCTGGAGGAAACGATATTTTCTCTTGAAAAGGAGCTTGAGGAGGCAATCTGCCAGGCAGATATGGCGAAAGCATCGATGCTCCGCAAGGAAAAGGAGCAGATGGAGCAAAAGCTTGCGCGGGCAAGGAAGCGCTTTCAGACGCGCAACGCCGGGAAACAGGTATCGGTCACGGAGGACGATATCGCAGAGATTGTGTCGGAGTGGACGAAGGTCCCCGTGCAGCGGCTTAAAGAGTCCGAGAGCGCGCGGCTTAAGAATCTGGAGCAGACGCTCCACAGGCGCGTAATCGGGCAGGACGAGGCGGTCACAGCCGTTTCGAGGGCAGTCCGCCGGGGGCGGGTCGGGCTAAAGGATCCGGAAAGGCCGATTGGCTCGTTCCTGTTCTTAGGGCCTACGGGCGTGGGGAAGACAGAGCTATCCAAAGCGCTCTCCGAGACCTTGTTCGGAGACGAGGATTCTATGATCCGCGTCGATATGTCGGAATATATGGAAAAGCACAGCGTGGCGAAGATGATTGGCTCGCCTCCGGGCTATGTCGGGCATGACGACGGCGGGCAGCTAAGCGAGCAGGTGCGCCGCCATCCCTATTCTGTCATCCTGTTTGACGAGATAGAAAAAGCGCATCCGGATGTGTTCAACATCCTGCTCCAGGTGCTGGATGACGGGCATATCACGGATTCACAGGGAAGGAAGGTGGACTTCCGCAATACAGTGATCATCATGACCTCCAATGCGGGGGCAAAGTCCATCATCGACCCCAAGAAGCTCGGCTTCAACGCCAGAGAGGACAAGACGGGCGATTACAAGCGGATGAAGGCAAATGTGTTAAACGAGGTCAAGCTCATTTTCCGGCCGGAATTTCTGAACCGGATCGATGAGATCATCGTCTTCCACCCGCTTGGAGATGCGGAAATGAAGAAGATCGTGGGCCTGATGTGCCGGGAGGTCACAAAGAGGGCGAAAGAGCAGCTTGACGTGCGGCTTACCGTGCGCGATTCTGTGAAGAAATATATCATGGAAAAAGGAACCGACCGCAAGTACGGGGCGAGGCCGCTGCGCCGCGCCGTGCAGAATCTTCTGGAGGATAGATTAGCGGAGGCGGTGCTTGCGGGAGAGGTACAGCGCGGCGACGAGGTGTCCGCTGGAATGTCTAAAAAAGAAATAAAATTTGAGGTAAAGGCTACAAATTAAAAGAATTTTAAGCTATAATAGGGGGCAATAAAGAACCACAGGAGGAAGATGCCAATGGCAGCAGTAAAGGAACTTTTGAGGGCTGAGGCGGATGGGACACTTAGTTTTGGGGACTATACCTTAGCGGATAAGACAAAGCTCGACGGGTTTGAGCTAGAGGGGGATGTCTATAAGGTAAAGACCTTTGCGGAGATCACGAAGCTTGAAAAGAACGGCATGTTTGTCTATGAATCCGTACCGGGGACGGCAGTGGAAAATTTCAGGGCGAGCGAGAGGGAGGTTGCTTTTACCGTATCCGGCGCGCAGGACGCCCAGGTGACATTGGAGTTGGAGGCAGACAGCGAGTACGTGGTCTACATGGACGGGGTGAATGCCGGGGACATTAAGACGAACCTAAGCGGGAAGCTGAGCGTCAGCGCGGAGCTCGCGACCAAAGACAAGGTGGAGATCAAAGTGGTAAAGAAATGAAAATCAGGGAGCCGCAAAAAATGAGCGGCTCCTTTTATCGCACGGAAAATGAAATGATATGGAAGGGGAAATAAGTTCAGTGGCAAAAGCGAAGAAGAGTATATTTTTCTGCCAGAACTGCGGGCACGAGGAGAGCAAATGGCTGGGACAGTGCCCGATGTGCAAGGAGTGGAATACGTTTGTGGAGGAAAAGGCGGCCCCGGCGAAAGGCAGAGCCATAGCGGGCGCGGCCAGGGCGACGGCGGCGAAGATGGTGACGCTCTCCAGCGTGGAGGCGGACGGCGACGAGCGGATCCTGACAGGGATCGCGGAGCTTGACCGCGTGCTTGGGGGCGGTATCGTGCAGGGCTCGCTCGTGCTGGTGGGCGGCGATCCGGGAATCGGCAAATCGACCCTGCTTCTTCAGGTATGCCAGCGGCTGGCGGATGCGGGGCGGAAAATCCTCTACATATCCGGCGAGGAGTCGTTAAAGCAGATTAAGCTCAGGGCAGACCGGATCGGGGATTTTGAGGAGAGCCTGTATCTTCTGTGCGAGACGAATCTTGACGCTGTACGGGAAGCCATCGAAGGGCAGAAACCGGAGATGGCAGTCATTGATTCCATCCAGACCATGTACGACGAGGAGGTTGCCTCGGCGCCGGGGAGCGTCTCCCAGGTGCGGGAGTCTACGAATGTACTGATGCAGCTTGCAAAAGGGCTTGGCATATCCATCTTCATCGTCGGGCATGTGACAAAAGAGGGTACGGTCGCCGGGCCGAGAGTGCTGGAACACATGGTCGATACCGTGCTGTATTTTGAGGGGGAGCGCCACGCCTCCTACCGTATCTTAAGGGCGGTGAAGAACCGCTTCGGCTCTACGAATGAGATCGGGGTGTTCGAGATGCGCGAGCAAGGGCTCGTCGAGGTAGAGAATCCATCGGAGTTCATGCTGAATGGAAGGGCAAAGGACGCCTCCGGCTCCGCCATCGTGTGCGCGATGGAGGGGACCCGCCCGATGCTGATGGAGATTCAGGCGCTGGTGTGCAAGAGCAATTTCGGGATGCCGAGGAGGACGGCGGCGGGGCTTGACTATAACCGGGTCAATCTTCTCATGGCAGTACTGGAGAAGCGGATCGGCATGCCTCTGTCTAACTACGACGCATATGTGAATATCGCGGGCGGCATCCGCATGAACGAGCCCGCGTCGGACCTGGGGATCGTGATGGCAATCGCCTCAAGCTATAAAAATAAGCCCATACCCGCAGACATGATCGTGTTTGGCGAGGTGGGCTTAAGCGGCGAGGTACGCGCAGTCTCCATGCCAGAGCAGCGCGTGGCGGAGGCGAGGAGACTTGGGTTTGCGGTGTGCGTCCTGCCGCAGGTGCAGGCGGAGGCGCTCAAACATACCGAAGGGATCCGGATGATCGGGGCCAGGAATGTAAGCGAGGCGATGAGGGTCATCTAGTCAGCTTTAAAATACGGTCCGTGATCTTCACCGCCACTTCTTCCTTGCTTAACATCTCCAGTTCCT
>CAZFSW010000072.1:0-6443 GCA_964521655.1 uncultured Dorea sp. | reverse complement strand
TTATTTTTCATCTTTTCCCATTTTTCTTCATCAAGCCCCAGCCTGCCCAGCGCGATCAGGGACCGGCATACAGCTTCATTTCTGTCCTGGAGGCTTTCCGGGAACATCTCGATCTCGGGAAGCGACACTGCGAAATAATCATATTGCACCTTGTCAAACAGATGTTTTTTTCCAAAAGAGAGAAGCTGGTGGTAACACCTTCTGGCAGCGGCGGTATTCCCAAGTTTTTCATTGGCAAGCCCCTGATAGAAGATCGTATCCGATGGCTGGTCGTTGTAATACAGGGCGCTCGACGGCCTGTCAAGCCCTGTGGAGGCTTTCAGGAAATATTCCCGCGCCTTGTCCTTGTCGCCTTTTGCCTCATAGGTAAGCCCCAGGCAGTAATCCGCAACCGTGTCCTGCACATTGGGGAGCTTCCCTTCTCCTAGATTCTCTGGATAGCTCTTCGTCTGCTCCAGCAGGCGCACGGCCTCCTCATAATCCTTCTTCTCCAGCAGGAGCATCGCCTTGTTCGTCAAGGCGCGGCGGTACTGGGTACTAACCTTTCCTTCTCCGCCCTCCCACGGGTGGAAATGATGCGCACCCAGGCAGGAAAGCGCCTGATCATATTGCCCCGTCTGGTTCAGAAGCGAGATATATTCGATATACAGTGCGTCACGCTCCTTTACGAGCCCGATCCTGCTCTCAAGGAGAGACAGCCTCTCCCCCGCCGGATACCCGGCCCTTGCACATAGCTGGTCATACTCCATCAGGAACCGGGAATACCCCGGCTTAAGCTCCAGGGCTTTCTTCATCGCCGCCAGAGCCTTTTGTGTGTCCTTCTTTTTATTATAATAGGCGACTGCGAGATTCCTGTGCGCCATAGCAAAACCCGGTTCCTGCGCGGCGCATTCCTCCCAGTGGAGGATGGCGCTTTCGCTTTCTTTTTTGTCGTAGAGCAGACAGCCCAGATAGTAATGGGCGCGGGGCGCTTTTTCCAGCGCCTGGATGGCGCTTTCAAGGATCAGGATCTCTTCGGTCCGGTTCGGGAAGCAGTATAGATAGCTTCGCGCCTCGCCCGCGCGGTATTTCTCTGCCGCCCTGCTGCCGTCATGTTTTTGTTCAAACACATAGCCCTCATAATAGGCGGCCATTGGTGAATCCTCCCTGCAGGCGTCAAGGATCCTCAGCGCATCGTCGTAAAGCCCCGCTTTCATATAATCAAGAGAAAGCTCCAGATAGTTATGGGCGGGAGTGCGCATCAGCCTCTCCCACTCTCCCATGTCGCCGGAAGCAAGCGCGGCCTCATACCGGCTCCCCATGTCCATCGGGTCGATCCCCAGGCTTTCTTCAAGAAACGGGCCGCCAGGCCTCCCAAGCAGCCTGAGAAACGCCGCTTTCAGGGTGCGGGCTTTCATATTATGCCAGTTCCTGACAAGGGACTGCTCTGCAAATTCCAATGCTGCAGCATAGTCCCCGCCGCGCGAGGAGAGGCAGGCGAGCCAGTAGAAGCTGACGCTCTGCGTCTCATAACTCCACGTTGCTTTATAGAAAGCATCATAAGCCTCCTCCAGTTTCCCGTCCATGACCAGCGCGAGCCCCAGGTTATAATAGCATTCCCCATAATATGGGTTCGGGTTTTTCCACGTCTGCTTCTCTATGGCGCGTTTAAAATACCCGATGCTGCTTTTAAAATTCCCCTTCCGGTATTCCAGCCGCCCATACCCGTTATTCAGGCGGATATCAGACGGATCCCGCCTTAAACCCTCCAGATAATAGTCCTCCGGTGAAAATGAAGCATGACGGTATTGCTCCAGATGCAGCGCCGCCAGATATAAGTCCTCCACAGAGCGCAGCTTCTCCGGCGAAGGAAGCGGCTCTGCCGGCTCCGGCACCGGCTCTTCTTCCTCGCGCGCCTGCGTATAGGAAACCAGGCAATGTCCCGAGCTGTCTTCAAGAACGGCAGTATATCCCTCCAGCGTCCCGTCGTCCGTTTCAAAGCTGGCGTCGTACACCTCTGTGGGAGAGATATTGATATGGTCGTGGAATAATTCCTGTCCCTCCTTCTGCACCCGGATTACAGCGTCCTGATACTCGCCGGAGGCGTATGCCTTTACCGTGCATCTGCCGCCATTAAGCTCGATGGCTATCGCGGCGTCCTTTGTAGCATTCTTGATATGCCCCACATGCTTATATGGCATAAAATACTGGGTAAAGGTCTTCTCCTCCTGCGGCTTAAGCCAGGTAAAATCCGGCTGGTTGTCAGCATAAACGCCTGTCATAAGCTCGATATAGGGGCCGTCCTCATCGGTAAGATTCCCATCCCACGCCCTGCCGAAATCCCCATTCCCCCATGTCCACTGCTTCTTTCCGGGCGAGACATGGTGGTCGGCCACATGCAGAAGCCCCGCGTCCCGCTCCTCGTCAAAATTTCCGATGAAATCATAGTCCGAATGCGCCGCCATGTACGAGGTCGGGACCTTGATATTGCGGTAGCGTGATATGTCGATCCCTTCCGAGTAATCATACTTATAATATTCCCCGGTCGCAATCGGAAATGTCGCAACCGCACGTTTTCCATGATCCATGACGGCATGCACGTCCGGCGGGAATACGGAATAGGTATGGTCGTTTACAGGAACCGCCGGATTCGCCCACCAGAGGAATGTCTGAGGGGTATCCGTCCGGTTATAGAGCCTCCCTTTTATCTCTATGTACGCCTTATCCGGGTACAGCGTAAAAGCAGCCATACCTTTTGTGCCATACATCCTGTCAATCTCGCTGACGAATACCGTGGCGGAGCCATCCTCATGCTCCTGCCAGCAGTAATCTGTCGGGCTGTACGTGGACGGGCGGTGGTGCTGCGGCCAGTTAAATTCGATCCCTCCGGATATCCACGGGCCTGTAAGCCCTACAAGCGCAGGCTTGATCACATGGTTATAATAGACAAAATCATAGTGGTTCGTCTTGTCAAGCGCGCGCTGTATCCTTCCCCCAAGCTCAGGAAGGATCATGACAAACAGATAGTCATTTTCCAGACAGACCGCGCGGTAAGCCATGTCTTCTTTTTGTTCGGATATCTTCTCCGTCACAGGCAGAGGATACACTTTTCCGCTGCTCCCCTGATAGGCTCTGTTTTCAAGGAACAGCGGCGCCTTTTCTGCCGGGGCTGGCCGATAGGTCGGGAATATCGTCTCCTCCTCCCATACACGCACTTTTTTCATAATGAACATCTCCTTTTCCATTCTGATACGCAAAGAATAACATACGACGCCGCCCCGGAAAATGCCATATCACACAAAAAGATGGACAATTTTCCTCTGCCGTGATATATTTTCACCAGAGGCGGCACAGGCGGAAAGGATTGCAGGAGGAAAATAAAATTGGACGAACTGACAGGAAAAGCAGAGGGCTTCCGGGACGAAAAAAGAGTGATCATCCCCACTGAGGCGTTTACAGAATACATGGAGCATCCCCTTGTACGGGCGGTGTACCTGACGGACGTAGGGTTTTTCCCGAAAGCGCGCTTCCATTATAAGGATCGGCCTGAGGGGGCGGACCAATACATCCTGATCTACTGCACGGACGGAAAGGGAACGATTGAGACGGGCGGGCAAACATACCATCTTGGCAAAACCTGCGCCTTTTGCATCCCCCGCGGCCAAAAACACAGGTATTACGCAGACAGAGACGACCCCTGGAGCATCCTGTGGGTACATTTTAAAGGGGAGCATACAAAGTATTTTCCTCTGGACAGCCCAAAAATCATCCATATGAACTCCCGCCAGGGCAACAACCGGATGATGGTCCTGTTCAACCTTCTGTTCCGCGTGCTGGAGAAAAATTATACTCTGGGGAATTTTATCTATCTCTCGCAGGTACTATCCCTGATCCTCTCTGAAATCTACTTCCGCGAAAAGACGGACGAAAGCCTCATGCAAGACCGCCATGTGACGGCTGTAATCCGGTTCATGTACCAGAATCTCAGCCGGAACCTGACGCTTGAGGAAATCTCCGGGGAGGTGCGGCTTTCCAAAAGCTATCTTAGCTCCATATTCAAAGCGCAGACTGGCAAAGCGCCGATGGAGTTTTTTATCCATCTGAAGATGCAGGAGGCGTGCGAGCTGCTGAAATCGACAGATCTGTACATCTACGAGGTAAGCTCGCGTCTGGGCTACGAAGACCCGTACTATTTCTCCCGGCTTTTCAAAAAAACGGTCGGATTATCTCCCAGGGACTATAAGCGGGGAGATTATTTTTACTGTGAGTAATATTGTCCATGAAATAAGAAAATATGAAATTCAGGGCCAGGAAAAAGCATGCTATGATACAAATGTCAAAAGGCCATGCATAACACAAAACGAAAAGAAAAGTTCAGGAGGGCGAAAAGTATGGATATTAAACTTCCCAGAAAAATGCTTGGAATGAAGCTGCCCGGCGGGGCAAGGGTAGAAGCGGTTGAAGCAGATGTGCCTGCCCCGGGCGAGGGGCAGGTGCTTCTTAAGATGAAAGCGGCGAGCCTGTGCGGAAGCGACCTCAAGTACATTTATTATGAACATACAGACAAAACCGGAGGCGCAAGGTACGACAACGTGATCGCGGGGCATGAGCCAAGCGGACAGGTAATCGCTACAGGCGGCCATCCGGGTGATTTCAAGATCGGAGACCGGGTGGTTGTATATCATATCCAGGGCTGCGGTTACTGCGATGAGTGCCGCAAGGGATTCTTCATCAACTGCCAGGAACCCCAGCGCAGGGCTTACGGATGGCAGAGGGACGGGGCGTTGGCAGAGTATATGGTCGCGGACGTCAGCACCTGTATCCATCTCCCGGATTTCCTTACTTATGAAGACGGAGCCATGATTGCCTGCGGATTTGGCACTGCCTATCAGGGTCTTCTAAGAGCGGATGCATCCGGCGCTGACCGCGTGCTTGTCATGGGGCTCGGCCCGGTGGGGCAGGCAGTGATCATCCTCGCAAACGCGCTCGGAGCACAGACCATCGGCGTCGATATCTCAGAAGAGCGCATGGAGATGGCAAAAAAGGCGGGCGCCGGGATGGTGCTTAAGGGCGACGACGATGTAGTCAGCCGCATCATGGAAGCAACAGGCGGAAAGGGCGTAGAAGTCGCCATAGACTGCTCCGGGAGCAGCATCGGCAGGCACAGATGCCTCGAAGCCGCCAGGATGTGGGGGCGCGTCGTATATCTGGGCGAGCAGGGGAGCGTCACATTTGAACCAAGCCCTCTTCTCCTCCACAAGAACCTGACGCTGCACGGCTCCTGGGTGACCTCCGTTGCAAATATGGAGAAATTAGTCGAATTGCTCGACCGCAAAAAAATCCATCCAAGCCAGATCATCACGCACCGGTTCCCACTGCGCGAGACGGATAAAGCCTTTGAAGTATTCGCGACAGGGAAAACAGGGAAAGTCTGCATCAATCATGAAATGGAGTAAGAGATATGCAAGCAAAGGATAAACTCAGAGAGTGGCTTTTAAAAAAGGGGTATGACGGAGCAATCCTCGGCCGGAGAGACAATTATGCATGGCTTAGCGGCGGCGCGCGTAATGACGTGCTCTCCTGCCAGGAAACCGGGATTGCTTATTACGTGATCAACCAGGAGGATATCCTGCTCTTTGCTGACAGCAGCGACCTGAACCGGATGTCCGCCGAACAGGATCCTCTGGAAGCCCGCGCTCGTCTGGTCCCATGGTATGAATCCGTGGAAACCGCCATCAGGGATCATATTGGCGGGAAAAACTATGTCTCAGATACCGGGATCGCCGGTACAAGAAATGTACAGGAGGAGCTGATCGATCTGCGGCTTCTGCTGTCCGAGACAGAGCTCGCCCGTTACCGCGAAATCGGCGCCCTCTGCGCCGAAATCGTAGAAGATATCTGCCGGAAAGCTGTTCCCGGAGATACGGAGAGTGGAATCGCCTGCCGGCTAAAATGTAGATGCCTGGAAAACGGAATCAGCCCGGACTGCGTACTGGTCGGGGCCGATGAAAGAATCCTCAGTTACCGCCATCCGGTCCCGACAGGCAAAAAGGCAAAGGACTGCCTGATGGTCGTGCTTGGCGGCGAAAAATACGGCCTTAATGTCAGCATCACGCGGATGGTATATTTTTCACCCGTGCCGCCTGAGATTGCCGCCCGTTACGAAAAGACCAGATATATCTTTGCCTGTATGCAGGGTATGATGAAGGACGGGCTTGCTTACGGAGACTATTTTTCAGAGATACAAAGGCTCTACAGGGAAGCAGGATACGAAAATGAGTGGAAGCTGCACCATCAGGGCGGGCCAACCGGCTACGCCTGCCGGGAGTTTATCGCTGTACCGGGCATGAAAAAACTGATCCGCTCCGGGCAGGCGTACGCCTGGAATCCCACCATCCAGGGGACAAAATGCGAGGAGACGACGTTCCTGCGAAACGATGGAACCGAAATACTTACAAAAACCC
>CAZFSW010000071.1:0-6492 GCA_964521655.1 uncultured Dorea sp. | reverse complement strand
AAAATCATTGCATGAATTTCCCGACTATGCTATTGTTAAAGCACTACTAAAAATGGAGGCAAGAAGAGGGCGATGGACACGGCAGAAAATACAGGTGCAAAAATAAAAATCCGGATGATGGCGCAGATCGGGATGCTCGCGGCGATATCCGTGGTGCTGATGCTTTTTGAGATCCCGCTGCCCTTCGCCCCGGCTTTCTACGAGATCGACTTTAGCGAGGTCCCGGTGATGGTGGGCTGCTTCACGATGGGCCCGCTTGCAGGGGCGATGATTGAATTTCTGAAGATTTTGCTCAACTTTGCGATAAACGGGACGCAGACGGCGGGCGTGGGAGAGGTTGCGAATTTCCTGATTGGGTGTGGGATGGTGCTCCCGGCGGCGGTGATCTATAAAAAGAAACGCACGAGGACGGGCGCGATTATAGGGATGGTGACGGGGACATTGTTCATGACGGCGGTAGGGTGTTTCCTGAACGCGTTCGTACTGCTCCCGGCGTACTCCAAAGCGTTCGGGATGTCCATAGACGCGCTGGTTGGCATGGGAACGGCGGTGAACGGCCATATCACAAGCCTTACGACCCTTGTGCTGTTTGCGGTCGCGCCGTTTAACCTGTTGAAAGGGGTGCTTGTGTCGCTGATCGTCTTTTTGATCTACAAGAAAATCAGCCCCATATTGAGGATCAGCACAATGAGGTAGCAGTACAAGACAATCATGTGTAAGACAGCAGATGTAAGGCATCATAGCAAGATGGCAGATGTGGGGCGGCATGCGTAGGGCGGCACAGATAGGGAGGTTTTATTATGGGCTGCAAAAAAACGGAATTTGGAAAAGTCAGGAGCGGTGAGACGGCATGGCTGTATACCTTTGAAAATGCTTCCGGCATGCAGATGAAAGTCACGGACTACGGCGCGGGGCTTGTGTCGGTGATCGTAAAGGACAGGCAGGGCGTCAGCCGTGATGTGGTTCTTGGCTATGATGACGCGGCTGGCTATGAGGCGGATGACGGCTTTTTCTTTGGCGCGATCGTCGGGAGGAACGCCAACCGGATCGGCGGCGCGTCCCTCGTGATTGACGGCGTTACATACGCGCTGGGCAGGAATGACCACGGCAACAACCTGCACAGCGGCCCGGACATTTTCATGAAGAGGTTCTGGAAGGTGGAGAACGCCACAGACAGCGCGATTACACTTTCCCTGCCAAGCCCGCATATGGATCAGGGGTATCCGGGAAATGTGGTCATTTACGTCACTTACACGCTCACGGAAGAAAATGAGGTGCAGATTGAGTACAAGGCGTCGCCGGATATGGATACCATCCTGAATATGACGAACCACAGCTATTTTAACTTGGAGGGGCAGGGCAGCAGAAGCGTCCTGGAGCAGAAGGTGCAGATTGACGCTGACGCATATACAGACACGGACGAGGAGTCGATCCCCACCGGGGAGCTTGTGAAGGTGGAAGGTACGCCGATGGATTTCCGCGCCCCGAAGGAGATCGGCAGGGAGATTGAGAGTGATTATCAGGCGATTCGCTATGGAGGCGGCTATGACCACAATTATGTGTTAAATGGAGAGGGCTACCGCTTCGCGGCGGCGATGGAGTCGGAAAAGACCGGGATTAAGATGAGCGTATACACAGACCTGCCTGGGATTCAGTTCTATACGGGGAATTTCCTCAAAGGGCAGAAGGGCAAAGGCGGGGCGGCATATGAGAAACGGTGCGCCGCGTGCTTTGAGACGCAGTTTTTCCCGGATGCGGTCCATCATGACAATTTTGCAGATCCTGTCTGCAAAAAGGGAGACACGTATTACACAAAGACCGCGTACCGCTTTGAAGTTGCCCGATGAGGCGGGAGGATCGATTGCCAGCGGCGCCGCAGGAGTAAGGAGGAGACGGGTATGCCAGTGAAGGTGGAAGTCCGCATGGACGAAAACGCTATGACAGAATTGATGCTGAACCGCATCTATTCAAGTGGCGCGGGCATTGCCGCGCTTGTGCTGGCGGTGGTGAATGTGGTCTTTTTCGCCGTCCTTCTTTTCAAAGGGAGATATCTGAATATGCTGGCGTTCCTTATACTTCCGGTTCTGGTGCTGGTAGTCCTTCCGTGGATTGTCGGGCGCAAGGTCAGGAAACGCATGGAGCATGCCGTGAAGCTCCGGGCGCCTGTGACCTATGAATTTGACGCAGAAGGGGTCAGGACGACGACCATTGATGACAGCGGCAAGGCTTCATGGGGGAAGTTCAAGCGCGCGGTTTCCAGAAAGAATGTGATTATTCTGTACGATGCGTCGAAACAGGCGATTGTTCTTCCGGCGGAGCAGTTAGGCGATGATTATACGGCGGTGGTGGATTTGATTTTCGCGCATATGCCCGCCCCGGCGGTGAGAATCCGCAGGCTGGACGGAAAGAGGTAAAAATGCCGTGGTGACACAGACGCAGAGTGAAAAAGAGACGTATGAGCTGGGATTTCAGATGGGGGAGCGGGCCAAACAAGGACAGGTCTATACGCTGGTTGGCGAGCTGGGCGCGGGAAAGACCGTATTTACCAAAGGCTTCGCGGCGGGCCTGGGCGTGCCGGGGCCTGTAAGCAGCCCCACATTTACCATCGTGCAGGTCTATGAGGAAGGGCGGCTGCCCTTCTATCATTTTGACGTTTACCGGATCGGTGATGTGGAGGAGATGGAGGAGATCGGGTATGAGGATTACATCTACGGGGACGGCGTGAGCCTGATCGAGTGGGGCGACTTGATTGAAGAGATCCTCCCGGAGCATTACACGGAGGTAAGGATCGAGAAGGATATGGAGAAGGGCTTTGACTATCGGAGGATTGACATATGCGGATATTAGCGCTTGAGAGTTCCGGGCTTGTCGCGGGCGTGGCGGTTGTGGAGGGTGATCCGGAACATGCAGTGACCGTGGCGGAGTACACGGTCAATTATAAGAAGACGCATTCCCAGACGCTTTTGCCCATGCTGGACGAGGCTGCGAGGATGATAGAGCTTAATTTGACAGAGCTTGACGCGGTCGCGGTCGCGGCGGGGCCGGGTTCCTTCACGGGGCTTCGGATCGGATCTGCGACGGCGAAGGGGCTGGGGCTTGCGCTTGATAAGCCGCTCATCTCCGTGCCGACGCTTCACGGTCTGGCGTACAACTTGTGCGGCGCGGAGGGCATCGTCTGCCCCATCATGGACGCGAGAAGAGGGCAGGTATATACCGGGATCTATGAGTTTGCGGGAAATGAGCTGGTTGTCCTGCACGATCAGGCGGCGGTTGGCATAGAGGAATTGGGAGAGCTTTTACACGCTTATGACAGAAGAGTCATTTTCCTGGGCGACGGCGTGCCGGTGTTCCGGGAAGCTCTTGCAAAGCGGATCATGGCAGACAGAGAGATTTTATTCGCCCCCGCCAACCAGAACCGGCAGAGGGCGGCGTCCGTGGGCGCGCTTGCGCTTCGCTACTATGCGGCGGGGAAGACCGAGACTGCGGCGGAGCACAAGCCGGAGTATCTGCGCGTGCCGCAGGCAGAGCGCGAGAGGCGGGCACGCGAAAAGCGGGAAGATGAGAGGGCGTTCTGAGATGTTCTGTGTAAAAGAGGCAGAGGAAAGCCATATTCCCGACATCGCGCGGCTGGAGCGGGAGATTTTTCCCGATGCGTGGAGCAGGGAAAGCCTGACGGAGACGCTTCGCCAGCCCCATGCCAGGATATTCGGCGCATGGCAGGGCGGGAGGCTTGCGGGCTATCTGATCCTGTACCATGTTTTAGATGAGGGCGAGATCGCGCGTATTGCCGTCGCCCGCCGTTACCGGAGGCAGGGAGCGGCGCTGGCGCTGATGGGGAGGCTGGAAGGCTTCTGCAGGGAAGAGGGGATCGCAAGGATTCTTTTAGACGTGAGAGAAAGCAATGCGGGAGCCCTCGCATTTTATCGGAAATGCGGATTTGTGCAGGACGGAGTGCGCAGGGGCTTCTACACCGCTCCGGCGGAGGACGCCGTCCTGATGAGCCGCACACTTGGGAGATAGCTGGAAGCCCTGACAGCACTTTCCACTAGGAATAGAGAAGCAGGGCAGATATAATGTAGGCGTAGCAAGGAGAACCACAGCGGTTACTTTTCACACGGCAGCCAGTCATCTGCTGATTGGCTGTGTAACGATATGATCTACGATACGCGAGGAGGAATTGTATGCGCCAGTACAGCACGATTTTAAAAGAAACAAAAGAAATTGAAAGGATCATCTGTAACAAATGCGGGCAGGAGATCCCTGTGAAGAAGGGGATCCCGCAGGAGGATTTTCTGGAGGTTGAAAAGCAGTGGGGGTATTTTTCAAGGAAGGACGGGCAGACAGACCGGTTCGACCTCTGCGAGAAATGCTATGACGAATTTGTGAAAGGCTTCCAGATTCAGATTAGAAATTGAGGTAGATTATGTTAGATGTATGTTTGTTGGGAACAGGCGGGATGATGCCGCTTCCGCACCGCTGGCTCACGGCGCTTCTGGTGCGGTATAACGGGAGCAGCCTGTTGATCGACTGCGGCGAGGGGACGCAGATCGCGATTAAGGAGAAGGGGTGGAGCTTTAAGCCGATTGACGTGATCTGCTTTACCCACTATCACGGTGACCATATCAGCGGGCTTCCGGGGCTGCTCCTTACTATGGGAAATGCAGACCGCACGGAGCCTCTGACGATGGTTGGCCCGAGGGGGCTGGAGCGGGTCGTAAACGCGCTGCGTGTCATTGCGCCGGAGCTTCCGTTTCCCATCAAATATATTGAGATTACTGAGCCGGAGCAGACGCTTACGATGAACGGCTACCGCCTGAGGGCGTTCCGCGTGAACCATAATGTGATCTGCTACGGCTATACGTTGGAGATCGACCGCGCGGGGCGGTTCGACGTAGAGCGCGCGAATGCGGCGGGGATCCCGCAGAGGTACTGGGGGATCCTGCAAAAAGGGGAGAATGTGGAAGCCGCAGGAAGCGTCTATACGCCGGATATGGTGCTCGGGCCGCCGCGCAAGGGGCTTAAGCTTACCTACTGCACGGATACCCGCCCCACGGAGTCGATTAAGAATCATGCAAAGCATTCCGATCTGTTTATATGCGAGGGTATGTACGGGGAGAAGGACAAACAGAAAAAAGCGAAGGAATACAAGCATATGACCTTTTATGAGGCGGCGCAGCTTGCAAAAGAAGCCCATGTGAAGGAGCTGTGGCTTACGCACTACAGCCCGTCGCTGATGAGGCCGGAGGAATATATGGAAGAGGTGCGCCGGATCTTCCCGGCGGCGGTGGCGGCGAAGGACCGCCGCACGGCAGAGCTTGTATTTGAGGATTAAAAAGGGTTGTGGAAATGATGGATGAGAACGGAAAAGATGATGTATTGATCCTGGCAATTGAGACATCCTGCGACGAGACGGCGGCGGCGGTGGTCAGAAACGGAAGAGAGGCGCTCTCTAACGTCATCTCATCGCAGATCGCGCTGCATACGCTGTACGGAGGCGTAGTGCCGGAGATCGCGTCAAGGAAACATATCGAAAAAATCAATCAGGTCATCCAGGCGGCGCTTTCAGAGGCGGGCGTCACGCTGGAGGAGATCGACGTCGTCGCTGTCACCTGCGGGCCGGGACTTGTGGGTGCGCTCCTTGTGGGGGTCGCCGAAGCGAAGGCGATCGCCTATGCCGCGAAAAAGCCGCTCGTGGGCGTCCACCATATCGAGGGGCATATCGCGGCAAACTACATTGAACACCGGGATTTAGAGCCGCCGTTTTTCGCGCTTGTCGTGTCCGGGGGGCATACGCATCTGGTGCGTGTGAAGGATTACGGGAGCTTTGACATCATTGGCAGGACCAGGGACGACGCCGCCGGGGAAGCGTTTGACAAGGTGGCGCGGGCAATCGGGCTTGGCTACCCGGGCGGGCCGAAGATTGAACAGGCGGCAAAGAAAGGAAATCCGGAAGCAATTGCATTTCCACGGGCACATATCGAAGACGCCCCGTATGATTTCAGCTTCAGCGGCCTGAAATCGGCGGTACTCAATTATATCAACGGCTGCCGCATGAAGGGCGAGGAGTACAGCCAGGCGGATGTCGCGGCTTCATTCCAGAAAGCGGTTACGGACGTGCTGGTGGAAAAGGCGATGCACGCCGCAGAGGAGTACCATATCAGTAAATTTGCCATCGCCGGGGGCGTCGCGTCCAACGGCGCGCTCAGGGAGGCGATGAAAACAGCGTGCAGGACGCGGGGGATCCGCTTCTATTACCCGTCGCCGGTCTACTGCACGGACAACGCGGCGATGATCGGCGCGGCCGCTTATTATGAATACCGGAATGGGACGAGGCACGGCTGGGACCTGAACGCGGCGCCGAATCTGAAATTAGGGGAGAGCAAGAAATAATTTCCGCCTGCGCAGGCAGACGGTCGGGCGCGGTATTTCAGGCCGCATGGGTGGAAGCATTTTGCAGGAGGGCGCAGGGTATGGGTATACCAGGAAAGAAGC
>CAZFSW010000070.1:0-6511 GCA_964521655.1 uncultured Dorea sp. | reverse complement strand
GGAACCTTGCGTGTCCTGAGGTCAAAGTATGACAGCAGCATTAATATTCCAAGCCCTATGAACCTGCCTACCCACCACATCTGGAACACGCCCCCTTTCCCGCCGCCTCCGAAATTGGGACAGCATAGATCACCCTTTTCAGGCCGCTGCACGATAAGGAGCTGTGATAACAGTCTCCCGTATCCGTGATATAGACTCCGCCGGAAGCGCCGTGCGCACATTTCTCACACGGATAGTACTTTCCTCCCGATGTGTTCCTGAGTGCGTCTACCTCCGATGCCTGCACCATATGGATGGACAGATCCAGATGCGTGCAGTGGTAATCCTTATGGTAAACAATTCCATTTTCCGTAATATATACTGTCTCCTCCTTCTCATTTCCAAAAATGCTTTTCTCATAACCCGTCCATGCCTTTACCCGCATGGATTCCTGATATGAAACGGGGGATACCCTAAATACCGGAATTGGAAGCTGCACCCGGTAACTCACGGTAAGCTCGCCGATCCCCGTAAGCCCCGACAGATACGAACCATCGCACTGAAGTCCCGAACTTCCACCCACCACGATACTGCGCTCCAGGCGTTCTGCCCCCACGGACCGTACAATATCGCTCTCCAGCTTCGATGGCTGCAGCACCGTCACCACACTGGCGTCCTGCATGAGCTGCTTTCCCGCAGACTGAAGCCCCGCGCGCACAGAAGTCCGAATTGCCATAATCTCCATCAGGTAGAAGAGACTTACAACCGCCAGGAAAAATAACGGGACCGCCAGCGCCGCCTCCACGGTAATGCTTCCCTTCTTACAGGCAGAGGCAGACGCCCTCCCGGAAGAGAGCGAAAATATAATTTGTCTGGGAGTCTTTCTATTTGGCATCACGAATCCTTCTCCTTTCATCATAATCAGGTTAATGCCCGGAAGGGCATCTGCCTCTGCCTGTCATCTATACGGTTAATGATATCCAAAGTAAATCGGGAGCTCTGTACCCGTCTGTTCTCCCGCCGCCCCGCCAGGGTCAGTTATATCCAAAGTAAGTCGGGAACCGATACTGGATCCCCCTTCTCAGGCTGCACACACTGGAAAACTCGATCCTGCTGATACAAAAATCTACGCGGAAGTTCTGCTGCCCATACTGCACCCTGAGATTTTGCTCAATCAAGTCCAGCGCCCGTGCGCCCGCCGTCCCACGGTCAGTTAAAAACAGCAGCATACGCAGATAATCCTCATAGCGCAGCCCTCCCTGTGCATCCATCCCGTCGCCTGTGTCCTCTTGCGTCCCAAGCTTCATGAGTGCGGATAGCTGTAGCTGCCAGCTCTCCTTTGACTTGACGAGCGGCACCCGGTTCCCCCGCAGCAGTGAGCGGATATCGACCACCGACTCCCCGTAAGCCCACGAAAGAAGGATAACCTGCGAAGCCGCCTCCGTCACCGCCGGAACCGCCAGCAGAGAACAGAGGGTCAGGGCAAGTGCATCCGCCTCCGCTTTTTTCTCACTGTCTGTCAGCAGGTAGGCGTAATTGGGAACAAAGCGCAGACTCAGAAGTTTCCGGGCAACCGCCTCCAGATTTTCCCTGTCCGTCGCCTTTCCTCCCAGAATGTATTCTGCCTGATAATCAAGGACGCCCCCGCTCTCCTCCATCCCTTCCCGCACTGCTGCCGGAAAATGCTCCATGATGTACTCCCCGAAAAGAAGCGCGGATATCGTGCCGTCACTGCCAGCCTTATCCGAGAAATCCCCATACCCGCTGTTAAGCGCCCGCCCGGACGCCATATCCGACAAAGATACTCCCTTTTCCGAGATATTCAGCTCCTTTGGCGTCACCAGCGCAAGAAGAGGCGAGCTTTTCAATTCATTTACATGGTCGATGGGATTATTTTCCTTCGGAAGCTCCCCCTCGTTTTGTTCCAGCAAGTCTGTAAGCCCGTCTTGCTTCCTGTCCTCCTCCTCTGCGTATTCCCCGGCCTCTTCCTCCCGCTGCCTCCACACATCCGTCTGTCCCATTAGCCCTTCCGCCATATCAAGCCCATACTTATGCTCCATATACCGCGCGGCCTGCTCAAGAAATGCCTGACAGCCGTTGTCCGTAAGGAACTCTATCCGAAGTATCTTCTGCTCTATATTCTCTGCGCCATAATACGCAAGCCTCGAAAAAAGCGCGGATTCGTCATAACTGCCCGTCTCATAGCCCGCATCCATGCCGAAGATATCATATTCCTCCAGAAGCTCCTTCTGATACTCCGCAAATATGCATTCCACAGCGCGGTTCATATCCGCCCGGCGGTAATTCTTTGCATTCTGCACCGACGCGCTCTCCATCATCGCCGCCACAAAGGATACAAGCAGGATAAACACCAGGCTTAGGTATGCTGTGATCTCTCCCCGTCTTGCACCCGCCGCCATCTCAGATACCCGAGCTTTCGCTGGTGATCTTTTCAAAGATTGTCTCCACAAGGCTCGTAAGCTGTGATTTGAATATAATCACAAGCCCTATCAGGACCACCAGTATCAGAATGACCTCCACCACCCCGATTCCCTGCTCGTCTTCTAATATCCTCCTTAATCTTCTTCCTATATTCCAAATTCTCCACATGTCTAAATTCTCCTTCTATACCATCTTCCATATTTTTTATGTCTATACCAAAAGGACCTTGAAGCCTGTCTCTGGCTCATCACTCGCAGAAGTATAACCTCCTACACCTGTATTGAGAGAAACGCCGGCACGACCACGATAACCAGCACCACCGCCAGCATCAGGAACATCGGCGCAAGGAGCTTTGTCCCGGCCTCCTCTCCCAGCCTTTTTGCCCTCGCCTTCCTCTCTTCGAATGCCTGCGCCGCTTCCATCTGAAGCAGCTCATTCAGACCCTTTGTCCCTTTTCTCAGATTCTGGGACAGTAAGGCTCCAAGCCGGATATACTCCTGCAGCCCACACCGTCTGCCGAATCTCTCATAGCTCTCGGACTCCATGATCCCGCTCTCCATCTCCCGGCAGGTAAGCCGCATTTCCTCATACGCATATCTCTTCTTGCCCTGCCCCTTTACCTGATAGTCCTCCACAATCTTCCTCCATGCGCGCTTTACATTCATACCCGCCCCGAGAAGGAGCGCAAGCTTACTGACAATCTCCGGGTAATCCCGTCTCATCTGACGCTGTTTCTCCTCAGCAAGCTTCGCGATGTTCTGCTTATCAAGCGCATAAAGCAGACACAGGATTAACGCCGACATCCCAATCAGGACGAATCCCCTTTCCTCCATGAGCGGATAAAAGCTCAGCTTCTTCCCGTCAAGCTCTTCCGGAAGCGCAAGAGCCGCCTCGGTCTTTGTCTCTTCATCCTCCTGCTTTGCCGCCTCCTCTATCCTTTTTATCAGGCTTTCTTTTCCGGTAAGCGTCTTTGGATACACCATAGCCGTACATTCATATAACGCCTGTTCACTCTCCCGCTCCCGGTAGGTGAGGACTGCCTGAAGCGTAACCATCGTGCCATTCTCTTCCAGGTTTTCCTCATTTAACTCTCCGTACACATTCATGACCTTGTAATTATCAAGCTCCCACGACACGTCGATCGGCTCGCCGGGAATCTCTGTGATAAGCTCCATGTCTGACTCAATCCGGTCAAGGCTTTCATTTTCCCCTAATATCCACTGGTCCATCCTCCTGACCGACCGGTCAAACACCTCTTTTATTTCCTCTGCGGAATACGCCTGCTCCGACACCTTGATCTCGGCTTCCCCGACACTTTCTCCTTCCGCCTCAACCCTGAACTCCTCCGTCTTCTCACCCTTACCGTATGGATTTCTCACAAGACCCTCTGTCACCTCAGAGGAAGACCGCACATAATCCCAGAAAACTAAGATCATACCAAGAATACACAGAAAAATGGCTGCAGCCGCCGCTATACTTCGATTTCGGTCAGCCTTGTACCAAGATAATACGCGCCGACATAGATTATCAGACATACTGTCATCACCCCGATTCCGATTGCATTTCCATACAGACACGTCATAAACTCCGGGAAAGCAAGCGACATATAGGCGATAATCATGTACGGAATTCCCGACATAATCCGAAACTCATATTTCTTCGCCGCCAGCACACCGTCGATCTCCCTCCGCACGTCGATCTTGTCCGCTATCTGCCCGGATGTATTTTTCATGATCGCAATCATGTTGCCCCCTCCTCTTTTCGCCGTGACAAAGATTGCCGCAAATGTCTCGACATCTTCAAGCCCTACCCGCAGCGCCATCTCTTCTACCGCCTGCTCGACAGGAATCTGCATCCGCAGCTTCCGCACCAGCAGCAGGAGCTCCTGTGAAATCATCTCTTTTTCCGAATACAAAAGCTTTAGCTCCTTTTGGCTCTCCTTTATTGCATTTTCCACCGAATATCCGGTATTGAGCGCGGAGGACAGTGATTGGAGCATTTCCTTGAACTGCGCTAAAAATTCCTGCTTCTTCCTGCCGACGCACTCTCTTTCCAAACTGCGGTAATACCAGATCCAAAGCGGGATAAGCGCGGGCAGGCAGAGCACTGAGCGGTAATAAAGCCACGCTGTCAGCCCCGCCACACCGGAAGCCTTAAGCGCCATCGCCATCTGCTCCCGCCTCCTGATACCCTGCTGCCAGTAGCTTTTCCGTATGCGCAAGCCTTTCAACCTTCTTCCAGCTTCCACAGATTTTCCCATCCTTTTCCCCTTCCTCTTCATAACGGTACAGGCAGGACAATTGCACCTCCCCGTCCCTGTAATCCATAACCTCCGTAATCTCCAGCACCTTCCGGCTCTTATCACGCAGCCGCCCCAGATGCACGATAACGTCGATCCCCGACGCGATCTGCCTCTGGATCGCGGGAAGCGGCAACTCCATACCCATGAGTACCATTGTCTCCAGACGGCTTATCATATCCTTCGGACTGTTGGCATGACCGGTACTCAGGCTTCCGTCGTGACCGGTATTGAGCGCCTGCAGCATATCGATCGCCTCCGCGCCCCGCACCTCGCCCACGATGATGCGGTCCGGCCGCATACGCAGCGCCGTGCGTATCAGCTCCCGGATCGTCACCTCTCCCGTCCCCTCGGTGTTGGCGTTCCTCGCTTCCAGCGTCACAAGGTTCGGGATATCCAGAAGCCTCAGCTCCGCGTTGTCCTCAATCGTGATGATCCGCTCATCCTTCGGGATATACTGGGACAGCGCGTTTAAAAATGTCGTTTTCCCGGAGCCCGTGCCGCCGCTGATGAAGATGTTGTACCCAGCACGCACAAGGCGGATCAGAAACTCCGTGACCTCCCTGCTCACAGAGCCGATGGCAATAAGCTGTGGAATCGTGATCGCCTCCTTCGGGAACTTTCGGATCGTGACAATCGGCCCGTTCAGCGCCACTGGCGCAAGCACCACATTCACTCTGGAACCGTCGGTAAGCCTCGCGTCCACGATCGGGGAAGCTTCGTTAATGATACGGTTCGAGCCCGCCACGATCTGCTGGATGACATCCTCAAGCTTTTCTTTAGACAGGAAACGCTTCTGCGACGGGCATATCTTCCCGCCCTTCTCAAAGAAAATGCTCTGCGTCCCGTTGATCATAACCTCCGTGATCTCCTCGTCCTCCAGAAACTCCTGCAAGAGATCCAGCTTTCGGAATGCGTTGAACAGCTCCCTGCCAAGCGCACTTTTGCGCTCCAGCGGAATATATTCCTGCTCACCCGCTTCATTTAAAACGCCGTGGATCAGCTCTGTAAGCTCCTCATCGCAGATTTCCCTGGATAAGTCGAGCTCCTCCAGGATCCTGGCGTGAAGCTGCTCTGCCTGTATCATAGGCCGCTCTCCTTGTGTACCAGCCTCCCCTGAAGCTTCTCATGCCCCAGAAGAGCCAGCTCATTGTAAAACTGCCGGAGCTTCGCTTGTGATACTTCATCTTCTGCTGTGTGTACATGGATTTCCGTACACACCTCAAGCACTGTATAGACCTCGCGGACGCCCTCATCCATATCCAGTATCAGAGTCTCGTAGATGCTCTGCTGCGCAATTTTCTCAATCAGCTCCACCCATTCCGCGCCGGATGTGGACTTGACGTCCTCTGACACCGCCGCCGGAGCCACATAGTCCAGCTTCCCCGTATGCCCCACGATGGTGGTAAGGAGCAGCCCAAGATTGCTTTTTTCCTGCTTCGCGTAATACAACACGTCCGAAAGCGTCTGCCTTGCATCAGGGAAATGCCCGCCCACGCCCCCGTAAGTCTCCAGGCTCAGATAAAGCACGTTCCCCGCCTCCCCAAGCTGCTGCCCCAGCTTTAGCGCGTAGGAAGTCTTTCCTGACCTGCGCACCGGAGAATAAATTCCGATAATCCTCATCTGCTTTTTCCTGACCGTCTTCAAAAATGTGTGTCCCTCTTGCCCGCTCTCCTCGCACTGGCGGATAAACTCGCCAAGGATCGCTTCCCCGGACTGATACTTATACAGCGCCGCCTCCCGTTCCTCCACTTCACCCTCCCCGTCTTCCACAAGGACAAAGATTTTCCC
>CAZFSW010000069.1:0-6582 GCA_964521655.1 uncultured Dorea sp. | reverse complement strand
ATCCCGATGGATTCCAGCATATCGTCCAGCCTGTGGAAGCGCAGCGTAGTGAAGTTCTGCCGCTTCCTGATGTCCTCTATCATCTGCGCGTATCTGCAAGAGCCGGGGTCTGCGTATTCATCCAGCACCTCCTGCGGGCAGTTCTCTCCCTCGCGTTCCTGGATCACACGCCTCGCAATCAGTTCCATCTCCGATTTGGAGCGGGAGAAGTTCAGATATTTACACCCATACATGATCGGCGGGCACGCCGGGCGGACATGGACCTCCTTCGCCCCGCTGTGGTAGAGGAACTCCGTTGTCTCCCGAAGCTGCGTCCCCCGGACAATGGAGTCGTCAATCAAAAGCAGCCTTTTATCCTCTATCAGCGCCCGCACCGGGATCAGCTTCATGCGCGCGATCAGGTTGCGCTGGCTCTGGTTCGTCGGCATAAAAGAGCGCGGCCATGTGGGGGTATATTTGATAAAGGGCCTCGCATACGGGATGCCTGATTCATTGGCGTAGCCGATGGCATGCGCAGTCCCGGAGTCCGGCACGCCCGCCACGATATCCGGGCAGACGCCGCCCGCATCCCGCTTTGCCAGCATACTTCCACACTTGTAACGCATTTCTTCCACATTGACCCCCTCGTAGGCTGAGGTCGGGTATCCATAATAAACCCACAGAAACGAGCAGATACGCATCTTCTCACCCGGCGGGCGCAGGGTTTCCACCCCCTCCGGCGTGATAAACACCACCTCACAGGGGCCAAGCTCCCTGTAATCTGTGTAGCCGAGGTTAATATAGGCATGGCTTTCAAAGGATGCGCAGTACGCCCCCTCCTTATGTCCCAGCACAAGCGGCGTCCGCCCGCAGCGGTCCCTCGCCGCGTAGATGCCCTCCTTTGTCATCACCAGCATGGCCATAGATCCGTCCACGGTATCCTGCACGTAGCGGATCCCCTCCGCGATGGAATCCTTCTCACAGATCAGCGCCGCAATCAGCTCCGTGATGTTGATCTGCCCGTTCGTCATCTCCTGGAAATGCGCGCGGGCGCCGTCATACAGGCTGTCCAGAAGCTCTTCGGAATTGTTCACCTTCCCTACCGTCGTGATGGCGAAGCTCCCCAGCTTCGATCGGATCAAAAGCGGCTGCGGCTCGAAATCAGAAATGCATCCGATGCCGAGATTCCCCTTCATCTCGCCCACATCACGGTCAAACTTCGTCCGGAACGGAGAATTTTCAATATTGTGGATGGCGCGGTTGAAGCCGTCCGCCCCGTATACCGCCATCCCTCCCCTTCTCGTCCCCAGATGGGAATGGTAATCCACCCCGTAAAACAGTTCCAGTACACAATCATTTTTTGACGCTACGCCAAAAAATCCGCCCATATGCGTGTTCCTCCTCTACAAGTATTATTGCAGCATTTCCCTGAGCATCCTGTTCACGGCGGCAGGGTCAGCTTTTCCCTTCATAGCTTTCATTGTCTGCCCCACCAATGCTCCGAGCGCTTTTTCTTTTCCGCCCTTATAGTCTACTACAGCTTGCGGATTGTCCGCAATGATTTTTTCCAATACCTTCTGCAGCTTCCCTGCGTCGCTTACTGTCTTAAGCCCGTGTTCTTCGACATAACGCTCCGGGTCGATATCCCCGTCAAAGATTTTCTCAAACACTTCTTTTGCCACGGAGCTGTTAATTGTCCCCGCCTCCGTAAGATTTACAAGCCCCGCCAGATGCGCCGGGGAAAATGCAAGCTCCTCCGGCTCCATACCGCGCTCTTTTAACAGGCGCATCGTCTCGACCATCAGCCAGTTGGCTACCTTCTTCGGGCTGCCGCAAAGCGCGGCCGTCTCTTCAAAAATATCCGCCATCCTCTTTGAAGCGGTGATGACCTCCGCGTCGCAGCGGGGGATCCCGTATTCTCTCTCATATCTGGCAAGCTTCTCCGTGCGGAACTCCGGCTGCCTCTTCCTAAGCGTATCAAGCCATTCCTCACTGATGACGACAGGCACGAGATCCGGCTCCGGGAAATACCGGTAATCCTGCGCGTCTTCCTTCGAGCGCATGGCGTGGGAGGATTCCTTATTGTCATCCCAGCGCCTTGTCTCCTGGATGACCGGCTTTCCTCTCTCTAACAGCTCGATCTGACGTTCCCGCTCCCCTTCGATGGCGCGGGCGATTGCCTTGAAGGAATTTAAGTTCTTCATCTCCGTCCTCGTCCCTAGCAGCCCAGCGCCCGCCTCCCGCACAGAGAGATTGACGTCCGCCCGCATGGAGCCCTCCTGGAGCTTGCAGTCCGAAGCGCCCAGATACTGGATGATCATGCGCAGCTTTTCAAGATAGGCGATGACTTCCTCTGCATTTCTCATATCCGGCTCCGACACGATCTCCACCAGCGGCACGCCGCTGCGGTTAAAATCGACAAGCGAGGTGTCGTCCCACTCATCATGGATCAGCTTCCCCGCGTCCTCCTCCATGTGCATCTCGTGGATGCGTACTTTCTTCATCGTCCCGCCGGATTCAATCTCCACATAGCCATTCCTCGCGATCGGCAGATACAACTGCGATATCTGGTAGTTCTGTGGGTTATCCGGGTAAAAATAATTCTTGCGGTCAAACTTACACACCCGCGCGATCTCACAGTTCAGGGCAAGCCCGATCGCCGCCGCATACTCTACGACCTGCTTATTCAGCACCGGAAGGGAGCCGGGCATTCCCGTACACACCGGGCAGGTGTGGGTGTTCGGCGCGCCGCCGAATGCCGTGCTGCACGAGCAGAAAATCTTCGTCTTCGTGGCAAGCTCCACATGCACCTCCAGCCCAATGACCGTCTCATATTGCTTCGTCATGACTATTCTCCCCCTTTCGCGCGCGCAGGGCATCTACTAGCTCCAGTCTGCCAGGCGGCAGACGCGGTGCGTTTATTCTCTCCTGTCTGTCCGGCGGCAGACGCAATGCGTTCATTCTCTCCTGCTTGCCCTCCGACAAGCACAGTGCGTTCATCCTCTCCTGTCTGCCCGGCGGCAAGCGCGGGACGCTCGTAAGCCCTCGTCTGCTCATAGGCGTAAGCCGCACGCAGGACGGCCGCCTCGTCAAAGCAGTTCCCTATGAGCTGCATCCCCACCGGAAGTCCCTTAGAATCCGTCCCCACAGGGATGCTGATCCCCGGCAGCCCCGCAAGGTTCACGGAAATAGTGTAGATATCCCCCAGATACATCTTCAGCGGATCCGCAAGGCTCTCCCCCAGCTTCGGGGCCGTCGTCGGAGCCGCCGGGGCAAGGATGATGTCATATTTTTCAAATGCCTTGTCAAACGCCTGCTTGATCAGCGCCTTTGTCTTCAGAGCTTTCAGATAATAAGCATCATAGTAGCCGGAGCTTAAGACGAACGAGCCGAGCATGATGCGCCTCTTCACCTCCGCGCCAAAGCCCTCGGAGCGGCTCTTCTTGTACATATTGTGGAGCCCTTCATATTCCGCCGTGCGGTAGCCGTATTTTACGCCGTCGAAGCGGGACAGGTTTGAGCTCGCCTCTGCGGAGGCGATGACATAGTAAGCGGGAATCGCGTACTGTACGAGGCTTAAGTCAAATTCCTCCACCTTTGCGCCCCTGGCCTCTAACACCTTTGCCGCGTCCAAAATATGCCCCTTCACCTCTGGCTCCAGGCCGGGAATGAAATAATCCTGTGGAATCCCAATACGCATCCCCTTCACATCGTCCACAAGTGCGCCGGTAAAATCATAGCTCTCCCGCGTTGCAGACGTGCTGTCCTTCGGGTCGTAAGACGCGATGATCTCCAGAATCGCGGCGCAGTCCTCCACATTCCTTGCAATCGGCCCGATCTGGTCAAGAGATGAGCCATACGCCACCAGCCCATAGCGGGACACCGTCCCGTAGGTCGGCTTCAGCCCGACCACGCCGCAGAACGAACTGGGCTGGCGGATGGAGCCGCCCGTGTCAGAGCCGAGAGCGAACGCGCATTCCTCCGCTGCCACCGCCGCGCAGGAGCCGCCGGAAGAACCGCCCGGAACGTGCCCAAGATGCCACGGATTCCTCGTCACGCCATAATATGAGGTCTCCGTCGTGCTCCCCATCGCAAACTCATCCATATTCGTCTTGCCGATCATGACCGCCCCTGCCCGTTCCAGATTCCTCACCGCTTCGGCGGTATAGGCGGGCCTGAAATTTTCCAGCATCTTCGAGGCGCACGTTGTCAGCATCCCTTCTGTACACAGATTATCTTTGAGTGCCACCGGCACTCCGGCAAAAACGCTCTGAAGCTCCCCTCTGTCGATCTTCTGCTGTACCTTACGCGCCTTTAAGAGCGCCCCGTCCCGGTCAACCGTCACAAAACCATGCACCTTTTCCTCCACCCGGTCAATCTGTCCGAGGTACGCCTGCACAGCCTCCACCGCAGACAGCTCCCTGCCCTGTATCTTCTTCCCAAGTTCCACGGCCGTCATCTCTGTAATCTCCACGCTGCCCACCTCCTATCCGATCGTCTTTGGCACTTTAAAGCAGTGATCCTTCATCAGGGGCGCATTGGCAAGCGCCTCTGCGCTCCCGTCATGATCTGACGGGACGTCCTCGCGGAACACGTTATGGATAGGAAATACGTGCGACATCGGCTCGATCCCCCCGGTGTCCAATTCATTTAAGGTGTCAATGTAGTCAAGCATTTTCTCCATATCCGCCTTCGCGTCCTCCTTCTCCTGCTCCGAAAGCTCCAGCTTCGCCAGGATCCCTACATACTCAATCGTTTCGTCTGATATCTGATTCGCCATGCCTCTTCCTCCTCGTCTGTCTCATAACCCATGTGCCAAAAGATTCTATCTGTACGGTTAGGAATGCCCGCGCCTGCCTTATGGCTCCAGCCTGCTCATATCTCTTGGAAACAGTGTCGTCTCCCTTACGTTGTCCTCCCCCACGAGCTTCATCGTAAGGCGTTCCAGCCCGATCCCCAGCCCGCCGTGCGGCGGCATACCATGCCGGAACGTGCCGAGATACTGCTCCATCCCATCCGTCTCCATACCCCTTGCCGCAAGCTTCTCCGTCAGCATCTGATAATCATGGATGCGCTGCCCGCCCGTCGTGATCTCCATCCCGCGAAACAGCAGGTCAAAGCTCAGCGTATACCTCGCGTCCTCCGGGTCATCCATCGCGTAAAACGGGCGCTTCTTCGACGGATAATGGGTCACGAACACAAAATCACTGCCCCACTTTTCTCTGGCATAACGCCCAATCAGCGCCTCCTCCTCCGGCTCCAGGTCGAAAGGATTCCTCATCTGGCGCCCGTACTCCTGCGCCACCTTTTCCTTGATCTCACTGAACCGCACCGCCGGGATCTCCTGCGCGCCGGGCAGCGTGATATCCAATATGCGAAGCTCCCCGCCGTATTCACTCTCAAGCAGGCGCATCGCATACTGGAGATATCCCGTCTCCATCTCCATGATCTCCTCAAACCCGTCGATATACCCCATCTCCAGGTCAAGGCTCGTATATTCGTTCAGATGCCGCTTCGTGTTGTGCTTCTCCGCGCGGAACACAGGAGCCGTCTCAAACACCCGGTCAAACACGCCCACCATCATCTGTTTATAGAACTGCGGGCTCTGGGCAAGGACCGCCGGCCTGTGGAAATAGTCGAGCCTGAAAATATTTGCGCCTCCCTCCGCGCCCTTTGCCCCGATCTTGGGCGTGTGGATCTCGGTAAAGCCCTGACTGTAGAGGAAATCGCGGAACGCCCGCACAAGTCCCTCCTGGATGCGGAACTTGGCGCGCTCCCTGATATTGCGAAGCGCGATGGAGCGATAATTAAGCTTGGCCTCCAGAGAAGTGTTCAGCTTCCATTTGGACACAGCAAGCGGCAGCATCTCCTCCTTCGGCATACTTAAAATGCGGACGGACTCCATCCGGACTTCTATCCCGTTCGGAGCCTTCACATTTTTCATGAGGATGCCCTCTGTCTCTATCGCCGCCTCCTCCCGCAGGCTCTTCAGGCTAAACCCCGCGCTGTCCTCCTCATAGACGCATTGGAGCAGCCCTTCGCGTTTCCGCAGGATCACAAACGCCACATTCCCCATGTCGCGGATTACGTGGATGGCGCCGTTTACCCTGACCCTCTGCCCTTCTCTTCCGTCCTCCAACAGCGCGTGAAGCTCCAGCGTCTCTTTTTCCCTCACTCCTTTTAAAAATTCCATACACGCTTCCCTCCTTGATGAAGCCCTGCCATATGGGCGGCAGGTCGTTCAAACATCTCAAAATACAATATAGATATAATAAAATCCGTCCCAGAATACACGTTCTTTGTATTCCGGGACGGACTGATCTTTAAAATCCGCGGTACCACCCGCCTTGAACTCATCTTTGAATTCATCTCTCGCACATAACGCATGCCTGCGTACCCGCCTACTTTTCCTTTCAGCCGGTCAGCTCCAGAGTGTTCCCTGTTGTCCTTCTTACTTCAGAAGCGCTTTCAGCCTGCGGCGCTTCCTCTCTGCCAAGCTACGAAGGACAGAGTCTCTTTCTTCGCCTTATCTTGCTAAACCGATTTTATGTTAGCATATGTGAAGATTAATTTCAAGCCTGATTTTCATGCATTTTGCCTGTT
>CAZFSW010000068.1:0-6644 GCA_964521655.1 uncultured Dorea sp. | reverse complement strand
CCGCAATTTTTACAAAATCTGGCTGTCTCCGGGTTCTCGGTCCCGCATTTTGTACATTTCATGCCTCATTCCTCCCTCGCTTCTCATGTTGCGGTTTCATCAGGCCGTCACGCCTGCTGCGGATGATGACGTCAGGCCAGCACAAATCCCTCCGAAGATTTTCTGAAATACAGATGTGTTCCCCTCGGGATGTAATAGCGCTTTTCCTGCTCTAATATCTGCCCGCCCTCCAGGTGGCATGCTTCGGATCCCAATGGCGTCACGCAGTATCCCCCGCGCTCTTTTTCATAATCGATCTGCGCCAGCGCCTGTTCTCTTCGCCTGCTTATATATTCCGTCCCATCCTTCAGGCACACATATACCGGCGCGCCATCCTCCATTACAAACGCTTTTCCGCGGTAAATTTCCTGTTTTCCAAGTATCGCCCCGTAGAATGCCCTGCCGCCTGGGGCGCTCTCCCTGCGAACCTGTTCGGTCGGCTGATCCCCGCTGCCCGGATATCTCTCCTCGTTGACCAGTTCGGTCGGCTTCTCCCCGCCGTCTGGGGCGCTCTCCCCGCGAACCTGTTCGGTTGGTATATTCCCGCCGCCCGGGCATCTCTCCTCGTTGACCAGCTCGGTCGGCTTCTCCCCGCCGTCTGGAGTGCTCTTTCCGTGAACCTGTTCGGTTGGTATATTCCCGCCGCCCGGGTATCTCTCCTCGTTGACCAGTTCGGTCGGCTTCTCCCCGCCGCCCGGATATCGCTCCCTGTGAATGGGGACCCGTTCGGTCGGCATATTCCCGTTATTTTGTGAGGGAGCTCCCCTGCCGGAGTTCTCGGCCGCCAGATCCATGATCTCTTCATCTTTTGGCTTCGGCCTGTATACCCACGCGCCCCCTATCCCTATGATAAGGATCGCGGCGTAGCAGAGAAACCATAAGCATACCGGTCCCTTTTGCAATGCCACATACTCCTCAAAGCCAAAGAAATCCAGCCCCGCTTTCAGCTCCTTTACCCTCGGCCAGATCTCGTGGACGGCCACAGCAGCCGCCCCATTGATGATAACGGCTCCTGCGGCTGCCGCCGCGTATGTACGCCATCCCTTCAATATAAGGCATATCAAGATACATCCGAGGATCAGCAGATACAGGACCAGGATCATCCTGGCATAGCGCCCGGCATACTCCTGTAGGATATCTCCCAATTCCCCGAAGCGCTCCGTCAGGTCCCCCTTAGAGATACGCAGGACGTCAAATAAGGAGATCCCGGTATCTGCAAGCTTCACGACTGGGAGAAATGTAGCTCCCGCAGAGAGGCAAAACAAAAGTACATTCAGATATTTCCCTTTTCCTTTCATGTCACACCTTCTCCTGATCCTTTTCTATTTCCCGCAGCAGCTTTTCCCGCTGTCTCGGAAACAGCTTTACCGTAGCCGCCAGGATCCCGGCGCAGACTACGACGCCAACCACGCTGATCCCTAAAATGATCCATCCCATCGTTAATTCCATCATGACAACCACCCGCCTGAAATCACTTGCTGATATACATTTTCCAGGAGCTGCATCTCCTGGTCACTTTCATCTGACTGTTTCCGGTACAATTCCTCAGCCCGTTCATAGTACCCGGCAAACGCGGAATAATCCCTGTCCGCATTCGCCCGCAGCTCCTGCGCGTCTATCTCTAAAAATGCGTACCGCTTATAAATATTATAATCCTCCCCGAACAGGGAGATCATCTCCGCAAGGGTATCGCTTGCGGACTGGAGCTCACCTGTTTTCTCATAAAGGACAGCCAGCGTATCATAGGTATTATAGGTCGCCCAGCCCTGCCCGATCACAACGCCGGTATAAGAGATAGCTTCTTCCCTACAGGCATCGTCATCCCATTCATCGGCCAGGTCGATGTCGGCCTGGATCAGGCGCGGAAGTAAAAGCATCTGATTGCTGACCGGAAGGCTCTGCACTGCCTCTAAGAGAATCTCTCTCTGCTGTTCCAGCTCCAGATCATCCCTGTAAATATCGCTCATCATGACATATGCGCGGCTTTTGAGATCCTCACGCTTTGTTGTATCGATGCAGCTTCTGAAATTACTGAGCGCCTCGTCGGTATTTCCCACCGATTTCTCTATTTCACCCTTTGCGTAATAGACAGAATCATCTCCCAGCCCGTAACCGATCGCGTCCTTTAGCACAGCCCTTGCTTTTCCCTCTTTCCCGTCGTATGCGAGCGCGACGGCGTAATCCCTGTAATACTCGCTGTGATACCCGCCCACCTCAAAGACCTGGGCGAACGCACGCACCGATTCCGCATACGCCCCGATTTCGAAATAGCCTGACGCTTTCAGGTAATACACGTCCGCCATCCTTTCCTGGAGCAGATCCAGCTTTTCATTTTGTTCCACATCGTATTCTATGAAGGAAATGCACTTCTCATATTCCCCCTGTTCAAACAGGCTGCGGGCATTCTGATAATAGCTTTCCAGCGCGGACGGCCGCAGCTTAGATGCGTCCTGGAAGGCCTCTTCCTCCTTTTCATAGTCCCCGCTCCCGATATATTCCTCCTGCTTTGCCACCAGCTCATTATACCGGGCCAGCCGCTCGGCCATGATGGTGTGTACCCCGTATCCTCCGAGCGCGATAAACCCTGCGATCCCGACTGACAATGCCACTCTGGCGAGGCTCTGGCGTCTGAGCAGCGACTGGTAGCGGAAATCCTTCTTGCTCACACCCTGGAACGCACGGAACATCTCATATGCGCTGCCAAATCTTTTTTCCGGGTCGCGCTCCAATGCTTTTTCAATGATCTTAGCAAAAGCGTCGCTTGTGCATTCACTGAGCTTTTCTATATCCGGAGGCTTTCCATTCGTGTGCAGCCTGCAGCCTGTCGCGAGGTGATAAAAGGTCGCCCCGACACTGTAGATATCTGATTTCTCATCAACCGCCCTGTAGGACGCGATGGAATGCGCGGACTGCCGGTCCAGCGCATAAATATACTGCTCCGGCGAGGTATACCCGTCTGTATAGCCCAATACTACGCTCTCGTCCAGGAAAAAAGAAATGTTAAAATCGATCAGGCAGATATTCCCCTGGGGAGTCAGCATGATATTGGAGGGCTTGATATCCCCGTGGATGATCGGCGGCTTCTGGCGGTGCAGATAATCCAGGGCGCTACAGATCTGCATGCCCCATCTGATCAGCTGCCCCAGTGAAAACCGGGTCTTTTCATCCAAAAGCTGGCGGAGATTTTTCCCCGGAATATAGCTCATGACCGTATAGACGCCGTCGGGAAGCGTCAGGAAATCCAAAACCTGCGGCAGATAGGCATATCTGAGATGCTTTAGGATATCTACCTCCTGCCTTTTATCGGAAAGGGACGTATTATGCCCCTTTATCTCTTTGAGCACGACTTCTGTTTTCAGCCTCGTATGATAGGCCTTGTATACGATTCCGCCGCTGCCCTCGCCCAGCTTTTCCAGTATCCTGTATGTAGAAGTATCTGCGCCGTACCCGGGTTCCTTCTTCTGTTCCCTTACCGGAGGGATATACACCTCGTCCAGAGGCCGCCAGCCCTCCAGATACCATTCCGGCCCTTCCTGCTCCCGCTCCCTGTATGTCTCCGTCGGTACATCTATGGTTTCTGTATCTCCGGATGTTATAGCCGCTCTCTTTTTTTCGGATGCCCGCTGCAGTTCCCGCAGCACCTCAGACATGGACTGATACCGCTCCTCCGGCTGATAGCCGCACATCCTCCTGATGACGCCCATCAGCTCCCTGGAGGAATTGCGTGCTGCGGGAAAAGTGCAGTCCGGATCATACTGCACTTCTGCATTGGCATAATATCCGTCAGAGCCCGGGAACCTCAGATCATTGAGCAGCAGATACAGCGTGATCCCGAACGAATAGATATCAGCCGTCAGGTTATAGCTGTCAGACAGGCGCCGCTTGATTTCCGGCGCCCCGTATCCGTCTGTATAGACGATGGTTTCCGCGCTTCCCCCTTCTGTGAGCTTGGAGATCCCGAAATCTCCGAGCTTATATATCTTTCTTCGGCCATCCCAGAATATATTTTCAAGCTTGACGTCCCTGTGCAGGATGCCATGTCTATGAGAAATCTCCAGAGCCTGCCCGATCTGAAGCGCAAAATTGATAACCTCATCCTCATCTGCCAATGTTTTCCTAAGAAGCGTCACCCCATGAGACTGGTCTTTTGTAATAATATCCTCTAACTTCTCTGTCAGGATCAGCTGGATACAGACGCCGTCCCCGTCTCCCTGCCCCGTACCGGCGTCCCGCACATCCGCTACGTTTGATTCATGGTCTAAGGAAACCAGGAGCTCCCTCGTGCCGACGACGTTTACGATATGCTCTGATTCCCGGCTTAGGACCGCCTGATACTCGGAGGTGTCCCGAAAGACCCCGGACGGGACAGTATGCTTTCCAAGCCCAATGACTTTCAGCGCGTAATGCTCCTCCTGGCGCTCTTTGCTGAACATTTCATACACGACCGAAAAAGCGCCTTTTCCAAGAACCTGTATCCTGTCCTGCCTTTTTAGCAGCCGGAACTGCGGAAACAGCCAGCCTGTCCGGTCAAGTGTATCGATGACCTTTTCAATGTTGATCCCATCCGTGCTTTTCACCTGCAAATGTCCTCTCTTGTCATTCCTTCGCGGCTACCGACATCTCTCCGAGGAGATAGGTGATATCCCCCATATAGATTGCCATGCCGTGGTTCCTCTCTATGACGGTCCCCTTTTTCGGCTCCTGTATCGTCGTATCGCTTACGCCGTCCGAAACCGTCAGGGCCTTCTGCCCTCTGGTGTCCTCGGCCCTCCACGGGCCGCCGATGTCGCTCTGCGTATACAAGGCCCAGACCGTCTTCCCGTTGATCGTTTCCTCATCCCCGCCGCCAAACACAAATGTGTCCTTGTCCTTTAGCATGACAGGCTTTACCCTTCCGCCTAATCCGGGAGTCATCTTCTTCCCGTTGTAAACGGTCCCGTTTTTCCCCTTGAGATCCACATAAAACCATAGCCCGTCCATGTTTTGGAATCTGCCGTGCTTACGGCTTACGGTCGCGGACCGAAGCCTGATATCCGGAACCGAGGACCCGGACCTTCGCCCCAGCTCCCAGACTGTTTTATCATCCAGGCAGACGGTTGAGATCTGCCCGTTTTCCACTATGACCAAATGATTTCTTCTACTCATCATCCATCTCCGGTAATTCTGCTATAAATGACTCCATCTCCGGCATATCGAACTCAGATAATATCCTTCTTGCATATCTGCACAGCTCATCCGGATCGTAGTCGTCAGAGTCAGCGTCCAGCATATTATTAAGGCTTGCGTCGTCCAGGACAAACATGATCACGCTCTCGAAAATATTCTTCGCGCAAAGGGGTTCCATATGGGCAAGCTTAAGCATCTCGTCGATCTGCTCATGGTCCATGCTCAGATGCAGCCCCAGGGAAATAATCTTATTTCTGGTAGGATACCATTTATTCTGGCGTATTGCGGACACGCTCTGCCTTAATGAGGACGACCACCCCTGCCCTTCCGCCAGTTCAAACACACTGACCGGACATCCGAAATAATTCTCCTGTAAATTCATTTTTACATATGCATAAAATTTGTGGTACGCAAATGAAAACGTGGCGCTGTTCTCTGTGATGAATTGCTCTAAATCACTCTCATTCTTTACCTCTGACAGCTTGTCGTCAAATACGGACGTCGTGACGTCCCCGGCTTCTGAATCCCCTTCGTGGATCACATTTTCCCTGATTTTGCCCAAAATATAGTTATACGTGTCGATCGCGTCCGCTCCGTAATCCCTGCCCAGCACAAACATACATACACAGTCCTCCAGGCTTTTTGAATATAGAGCCGGGTATCTGCCATATCTCTGCAGGAGCTGGTTCATCCTGGCGATATCGTAATTTGCCGCCATCCCGATCTTGATAAAGGTCTCTCTGTTTTTTGGGATCGAGCCCTTGCACCACTTATCAACGGAGACCCGGCTGACTCTGCACGCCTTTGCAAAATCCGTTTTGGTATACCCGCTGTCTGAGATGATCTCTTGGATCTTCCACTTCCATTGCTCCTGCTGGCTTCTGAGCAATGGGAATATTTCTTCTTTTAATTCTTCAATATCCTCGCACCGGGAAATTTCATCCCGGACATAGACTGTTGCAAGATCATCGTTCTGCTGCATCCCAAACACCGCTTTTCTGTCTGAATTACGGAATCATCCGTTGCTTACTATAGCTTAAGTATATCATATACCTGTTTAAATAGATGCAAAAGACTTTATCGCCATAAATTATTTTTTTTACTATTTTTTATGCGGCTCCGGGATTGCCATTTTCCGGAGCCGCATCTGGATGATTCCGGGAGGTTACGCCTCTCTTCTTCCTCTGGCTCTTCTTCTGTTTCGGAAGAATGCCACAAGGCCCCCGCCAAGCGCTGCCGTCAGGATACCTGCCCCTGCCAGGGCTCCGGCTGGTGTCTGGGAATCCCCGACATCTGATTTCGGAACCTCTTCGGAAGCGAGTGACCTGGTGGCCTTTTTAACACCTGATGCGCTGGCCACGCTGGATTTTTTTGAAGCGGATGATCCGGCAGCTTTCGCGCTGTCTGTGGCCTGGTCTTTGCCAGCTCCCGGAGCGGAC
>CAZFSW010000067.1:0-6659 GCA_964521655.1 uncultured Dorea sp. | reverse complement strand
CTAGCTCAATTCTACCTTCGCCGCCTCTTCCGGCTTAAACTCATTTTCAAGGTCATAGATGTTGTGTCCGGTGGACTCCCCCAATACCTTTCCCTCCAGTGAATAGCAACGGATAAACCGCTTCACGTCAATGCTGGACCAATGCTCCACGTCCCAGCTCATATAGCCGTCCGCGTCAGATTTCTTTTCCTTGAGGTAGAGGTCTACCTGGCGCCCATTCCTCATAAGCTCGATCAGCCCCTTCGTGCCGTCCACTTCGAGCTCTTCCTTTTTTACTGAATCATATACCTTCATCGTATTCCCTCCCGGATAAAATTTGAAACTATGCGGCTGATCCCTTATGATACGCCGCGCCCTGCAAAGCCCGGCCCTCCATACCGGCTATTTCATAAATTTGTCGATCGCCTGGTTCAGCTTCTCGATCGCCTCTGTGTCATGCTTCTCCACCGCATCCACAATGCAGCGGTTCATGTGGTTTTTCAGCACGACCTTGCCGGTATTGTTGATGGCGGAGCGCACCGCCGCGAGCTGGATCAGCACGTCGCTGCAGTCCGCGTCATTCTCCACCATGCGCTTGATCGCCTCCATATGCCCGATTGCCTTTGACAGGCGGTTCATGACCGCTTTCTTCTCCTCCTGGCTGTGCAAATGGCCGTGCGTATGCCCGTCTCCGGCAGGCGCATGTTCATTTCCATGTATATGCATATGTTCATGCCCGTGTATCTGCTCTGTCCCATCCATCCGCCGCACCGCCTTTCCTGTCCGCCGCAAAAAAAGCTACGCCCTGGAGAGGTATTCCCCTGTGCGCGTATCGATTTTGATCTTCTCTCCCTGCTCCACAAACAGCGGGACCATAACCTGCGCCCCCGTCTCCACGATGGCGGGCTTCGTCGCGCCCGTCGCCGTATTTCCCTTCACGCCCGGCTCAGACTCCGTAATCAGAAGCTCCACCGTAAACGGCGGCTCAATTGCGAATACCTTTCCCTGATAAGACTTCACCGTGACCATATCATTTTCTTTCACGAATTTCAGGCTGTCCCCCACATCCGACGCCTCCACCGGAATCTGCTCCCATGTCGTCGTGTCCATGAAATAATAGAGGTTGCCATCCTGATAGGAATACTGCATTTCCTTCCTGTCAATAAATGCCTTGCGCAGAACGTCCTTAGACGGGTTAAATGTCCTCTCCACCACGCCGCCGTTCATGACGTCCTTAAGCTTCGTGCGGACAAACGCAGAACCCTTTCCCGGCTTTACATGTAAGAACTCCAGACATTCATACACCTTCCCGTCAATCTCATAGGTCGTTCCTTTCTCGATATAAGCATCTGCCATTTTTGATAATCCTCCTTAGCCGCGCCCGGATCGCGCTTGATTCGTGTTTTCCTTAACCATTCTATAATAAACCAGACTTTTTTTCAAGGTTTTCTGTCAGATTCCCCTTATTTCCCCTTATTTCTTCTTCGCCTCCTCAAACGTCATCACCCCGTCGTCTTCAGGCCCTGCGAGCGGGTCCAGCTTGTACGTCCAGTCAGAAAACTCTTCCCGCTTCCTGTCAAACTCCTCCTTGCTTACAGTGGTATCTCCAAGAATATATCTCCCCTGCTCCTCCTGTCCATAGCTTCCGTGACTCTCAAGATAATACCACGCATCGCCCAGGCTGCTTTCGTCCTCCTCCCACGGAGTATAAGTGTAGTAATTATTAAAATCCTCTCCCTCCGGATTCTCCTGCTCAAGCGCCAGATACACTTTCCCATCATCTTTCTTTACAATGCCCACGGTTCCGCTGTTTCCTCCCACTTCCGCAAATAACACCGCAGATTCAAGCTTCACAGGCTTTTTTCCAAGACTCCACACCTCATACATCATGTTAAATGTAGAACCGTCCTTTGCCTCATAGACAGCCACAAGCTCCTGCGTCCCGTCTCCGTTGAAATCATCCGCCGCCACCAGCGGCTCCCATGTGGAATCTGACGCGAATCCTGCCGAACCCTCAATTTCATTCAGGATCTCTGCCACTGTTCCCTGCTCGTTCGCATCTGCATCCTCCTTTGAGTTCTCATCCTCCTTTTCATCTTCATCCTCCTGCTCCTTTTGCTTCTTCAAGTCATCCGCCCCGTCATCGCCAAATTTCAGGGAAAACAGGATATCCGAAAGCGCAGTTGCTGCTGTGTCATAATACTCCTCTGTACTCTCCATCTCGATCGTCCAGTATGTCCCGTCATGCGCAAAAGCCAGAAGCGAAGCGGTATATTGCTCCCCTTTTTCAGAATACTGCAAGTCAACGCCCGTATACGGGTAACGCCCATAGCCCATCTCTCCGGGCTGTGAGAGGTATTGCGCCTGATCCTTATAGGAGAAATAATAATCGCCCTTCTGCTCTAAGACAGTGGAGACGTCCTTTTCCTCCTCCTCATAAGCAGTCTCATGAATCCAGATGTTCGCTTTGCTGTACACCCCTTCCACCGGATATACGACGAGCGCATTCCTGCTGTCTGATTGTTCCGTCTCGCCCATCGCGCTGTCCCTCACCATAAATTTCAGATCCAGCTCCCCGTAATCATACAGGGTATATCCATCCACCTGGTAGGCCCCGGTAAGCTTAAAGCTTTGCTCCATCGCCTCGCTCTGCTCGTGGTAAAGTTTCGCTTTTTGCGCCTCCTCATTAATCACGGACATATAAGAATAACATCCAAATTCCCCGTCGCTGTCAAAAAGGTACAGCTTCCCCGTATGCTCCGCCCCGTCCATCTCAAGGGAAAAATCATACTCATAGCAGTCCCGTCCGGCTATCTCTGTCCGGACGGCGTCTTCGATCTGCGCATCCTCGCTTCCAAGCCAGTCCGTCAGAAGTCCGGGCTGCTCCACAATCTGGCCTGCGAAATCCTCCGCCGAATAAATCGCGCTGTCAGAAAGCGTGCTGTACGCATACTCGATCACCACCTGAAAATCCGCGTCCTTCCCCTCTGTGATCACGACATTGTTATCATTTGGCTCTGTCACCGTGTACCCCTCCGGGTAATCTACGGAAAAACAGGTCTCTTCATTCTGATAAGTGGCATAAACTGTGCGCCGCCCGCCGAAAACGACTGCGATAACAGCTATCACAAGCACTGCCAGGACAACCACAGCCGCCACGATCCCGCCGATCAGGAGCGCCCTTTTCTTTCTTGCCCCCTGTATCTGTTCCTCCTGCGCGCCCGGCTCCGGCGCTTTCTCCGGCTGGGCATCCTGCTCCTGCACCTGCTCTTCATGTACGCCCTGCGTGTTCTCCTGCCGTACACTCCCCGATTGCTCCTTTGCCTCTCTCACCGCTTCCCCGCAGTTCGGGCAGAACCTGTCTCCTTCCCGCAGCTCTTTCCCACACCTTGTACAATATGGCATCTCCGCTCCTCCTCTCTGGATTTTTTAAATCATCGCCTCTCATCCTTCCCGGCGCTGTTTCTGTAGCTCCCTCCTGTAAAAATAAAGCACGATCCTCTCCAGATACCGCTTCAGCACGATCTGGATCTCCTCTTTCGGGTGGATCGGCTTTACCAGTATGCTCTTAATACCGGCGCGCTTCGCACCCCACACATCGGTAAAAAGCTGGTCGCCGATAAAGAGCGTCGTCTCCTCATCCGTTCCCATAAGCTCCATCGCCTTTTTATAATTCTTTGCAGACGGCTTGTGGGCGTTGTACACATATTTGCTGGCGACAGCATCCGCAAAAGGGCGCACCCTGGGCTCCTGATTGTTCGAGATCAGGCAGGTGTCAAACCCCCTCTCCCGCAGCTTTTCAAACAGGCGGACCGTGCGCGGCTGCGCAGGGGCTCCGTGTGGAACGAGCGTATTGTCAATGTCATATATGATTCCCCGATAGCCCTTGCGGTACAGCTTATCATAATCAACCGCATATGCGGAAGCCACATATGCAGCCGGATAGAAGATACGGAACATATTCTCTGGATTCCTTTCTGATCGTTATTCGCAGCTTTTTATTCTGTATTGTCTAGCGCGGCGCGGATATCGCTCCTGAACTGCTGCCACGCCTCCTCGTTCTCCACGAAATATTTCGGGCAATTCTTGCCGGTAATATCATAGTGGCGGATGACCGCCGTCTCATCCAGATCAAATTTCATGCACAGCCACGCGCTAAGCTGCACGGCGGAGCGGTAAGTCGCCTCTGTAAACTCGCCGCTCTCATCGGGATGGCAGCACTCGATGGACACCGTGTCGCCATTGCGGGTATTAGAGGCATAAGCCACCTCCCATGTAGGCACGCACTGCACGATCTCTCCCTCGAGCCCGATGACAAAATTACTGCTTATGTAGTCTGCCTGCGTGTCCTTAAGGCTTTCAAAATAATCCCGGTTCTCCATCGCCGTAGAGCCTGGGTTTGCCGTATAATGTATGACGATCCCGGTGATTTTTTCCGTCTCAATCCCTGGTCTTGAATATTCGTTGACCGTGAGGAGCTCCACGTCGATGTCCGGCTTGGAGGCGTCGATCTCTTCCCCTTCCAGTTCAAAATATTTCCGCGTAAACCACCCCGGCTTTATCACCTTTAATGTACCTAGAATCACGGTCAGCGCCGCTAACAGAATAAGGCCCAGGCGGATATACCGACACCGGGCCTGTTTTTTTTTCTTACTCGTCAACACTATAATTCGGAGCCTCTTTCGTAATATGAATGTCGTGCGGATGGCTCTCCTTTAAGGAAGCGGGGGAAATCTTCATGAACTTCCCGTTTTGCTTCAGGGATTCGATATCCGCAGTCCCGCAGTAGCCCATGCCGGCGCGCAGGCCGCCCATAAGCTGGAATACCGTATCCTCGACGCTTCCCTTGTAGGCGACGCGCCCTTCCACGCCCTCCGGCACCAGCTTCTTCGCGTCATCCTGAAAATAGCGGTCCCTGCTCCCGTTCTCCATCGCGGCGATGGAGCCCATCCCGCGGTATACCTTATATTTCCTGCCCTGGTATAATTCAAAGGTTCCCGGGCTCTCATCGCAGCCCGCAAATATGCTTCCCATCATACATACATTCGCGCCCGCCGCGATCGCTTTCGTCATATCCCCGGAATACTTGATGCCGCCGTCCGCAATAACCGGAATCCCATGCTTGTCCGCCGCCTCATAGCAGTCCATGACCGCCGTGATCTGCGGAACGCCGATGCCGGCCACAACGCGCGTCGTACAGATGGAGCCCGGGCCTATGCCAACCTTGACCGCATCTGCGCCCGCCCTGATCAGATCCTCCGTCGCCGCACCGGTCGCTACATTTCCCGCAATCACCTGGAGATCCGGAAATTTATTCTTCACCATATCCACCGTGCGCAGGACATTGGCCGAATGCCCGTGGGCGGAATCCAGCACAACCACATCCACCTTCACGTCCACGAGCGCCTGCGCCCTCTCCAGGCAGTTCGCTGTGATGCCGACTGCTGCGCCGCACAGGAGGCGTCCCTGTGAATCCTTCGCGGACAGCGGGTATTTAATCTGCTTTTCAATATCTTTAATGGTGATTAATCCTTTTAAGTTGAAATCCTGATCTACGATGGGAAGCTTTTCTTTTCGCGCCCTGGCTAGGATCTCCTTCGCTTCCTTCAGTGTGATTCCCTCCTGTGCCGTAATCAGCCCTTCGGAGGTCATAGACTCTTTGATTTTTTTAGTAAAATCTTCTTCAAATTTTAAATCGCGGTTCGTGATGATGCCCACAAGCTTTCCATGCTCCGTGATCGGGACTCCTGAGATGCGGAATTTCCCCATCAGCTCGTTGGCGTCCCCCAGCGTATTCTCCGGCGAGAGATAGAACGGGTCTGTAATGACGCCGTTCTCTGATCGCTTCACCTTGTCCACCTCTTCCGCCTGCTGCTCAATCGACATATTTTTATGGATGATCCCGATCCCTCCCTGCCGCGCCATGGCAATCGCCATGCGGTGCTCGGTCACAGTATCCATCCCCGCGCTCATCATCGGTATGTTCAGCCTGATGCTCTTCGTCAGATATGTAGACAAATCCACCTGGTTCGGAATCACCTCTGAATAACCCGGCACTAAGAGAACATCGTCAAATGTAATCCCCTCTCCAATGATCCTTCCCATGCTCTTATCCCTCGCTTTCGATATATAATTATATTATCTGCTATCATACCGAACCCCACGCCCGCTTGTCAACAACTTTTTACCGGTTCCTCTTAACTTTTCGCGGCGCCAGCATAAAGATGCCCTCGATGATCGTATCGTTCGGCTCGAACAAAAGCTTGCCCACCTGCCCGTTCTGTGCCGTCACCAGCACATAACGCGCTGCGTCTTGCACCCCTGAGCTGTAATCCTGGATCTTGGCATTCCTGTACTGCTCCAGCTCCGGCGCGCCCTCCGGCGCAAGCAGCTCCATATCCGCGACATTTACAGAATACACACGCTTTCTTTTGGCTTTGTGCATAATCTTGTCAATATCCAGATCCCCGTTTACATACAGATATTCATATTCCACATCCAGCCTGCGGATCAGGAATACGGCCAGGGCAATCACCACAATCGGAACGATGATTGCCACCGGAAACATAAAAAGCACGAACACAGATGCAATCGCAAACGCAACCAGCAGCGCCTTGATAAAGATGTCCCTCATCGTCACCTGTTTTTTCACAAGCTGTTCCGTATAAAAATCACTCATC
>CAZFSW010000066.1:0-6715 GCA_964521655.1 uncultured Dorea sp. | reverse complement strand
AAAAAATAGCCATATAAAAAATAGACAAAAGAGTTGTCATAAGTCAGTTTTTTTAGTACAATATATCTACGAGATTTTAACTAACGCAAGGGGGCAGCGGAAGAATATGAAAGTTTATAGAACTGACGAAATCAGGAATGTAGTCCTTTTAGGACACGGCGGATGTGGCAAGACAAGCCTTGCAGAAGCGATGGCGTTTGTGTCGGGCGCGGTAAGCCGCATGGGAAAAGTATCGGACAAGAATACGATCAGCGATTTCGATAAAGAGGAGCAGAAGAGAGGATTCTCGATCAGCACGACGCTGATTCCCATCGAATGGGAGAAAGCGAAGATCAATATCCTCGACACGCCGGGATATTTCGATTTTGTCGGGGAAGTAGAGGAAGCGGTAAGCGTGGCGGACGCGGCGGTGATCGTGGTGTCCGGCAAAGCCGGGGTGGAAGTCGGGACGGAGAAGGCATGGGAGCTGTGCGATAAGTACAATCTCCCGAGGATGGTCTACGTCACGGAGATGGATGTGGACGACGCCAGCTTCCGCCAGGTGGTGCAGAGCCTGACAGATAAGTACGGCAAGGTCATCGCGCCGCATTTCCAGCCGATCCGCGAGAATGAGAAGCTGGTGGGCTATGTCAATATTATTAAAAATGCGGGCAGGCGCTATACCGGCATCGGGCAGAGAGAGGAGTGCGAGATTCCCGATTACTGCAAGGAGAACCTGGAGATGTACCGGGAGAAGCTCTTAGAGGCGGTCGCGGAGACCAGCGATGAATTTATGGAGCGCTATTTCGGCGGGGAGGAGTTTTCGGTAGAGGAGATCCGCGCCGCGATGCGCACGGAGGTCATGAACGGCAGCATCGTCCCGGTAGCGATGGGCTCCAATGTCCAGGCACAGGGCGTCGCCAACCTTCTGTCCGATATCGTGCGGTTCTTCCCAAGCCCGGACTGCAAGGAATGCGCGGGCATCAACCGCAAGACGAATGAGATCTACGCGGCGGACTATGATTTTGCGAAAGCAAAATCCGCCTATGTGTTCAAGACGATGGTTGACCCGTTCATCGGGAAATATTCCTTTATCAAGGTGTGCTCCGGCGTGCTGAAAGGGGAAGACGTGCTCTACAACCCGGATGCGGACGCAGATGAGAAGCTGGGCAAGATCTACACGATGATCGGAAATAAGCCGGTCGAGGTAAGCGAGCTGTTCGCGGGCGATATCGGGGCGATCGGCAAGCTGACGTCCACGAGGACGGGAGATACCCTTTCCGCGAAGGGGACGCCGATCCTGTTCGGGAGGACGGAATACTCGAAGCCTTATACATATATGAGATATGTGACGAAGAATAAGGGCGATGAGGACAAGGTGTCGCAGGCGCTCCAAAAGATGATGGCGGAGGATATCACGTTAAAGGTGGTCAATGACAGCGAGAACCGCCAGTCCCTGATCTACGGCATCGGCGACCAGCACCTGGAGATCGTGGTGAGCAAGCTCGCCGAGAGGTATAAATGCGAGGTGACGCTGGAGACGCCGAAGGTTGCGTTCCGTGAGACGATCAAGAAGAAATCCGACGTGGACTCCAAGTATAAGAAGCAGTCCGGCGGCCACGGCCAGTACGGTCATGTCAAGATGCGCTTCGAGCCGTCCGGGGATCTGGAGACGCCGTTTGTATTCGAAGAGGAAGTAGTGGGCGGGACTGTCCCCAAGAATTATTTCCCGGCGGTGGAAAAAGGGCTTCAGGATTCCGTGCAGAAGGGTCCTATGGCCGGATACCCGGTAGTCGGCGTGAAAGCGGTGCTGTACGACGGCTCCTACCATCCGGTGGACTCCTCTGAGATGGCATTCAAGACCGCGACCATCCAGGCGTTTAAGAAAGGCTTCATGGAGGCGGGGCCGGTTCTCTTAGAGCCGATTGCGTCCATCAAGGTGACAGTTCCGGATGACTATACCGGGGATGTGATGGGCGACCTCAACAAGCGGCGCGGCCGCGTGCTTGGCATGAACCCGGTCGCGGGCGGCTACCAGGCGATTGAGGCGGACATTCCGATGACGGGACTGTTCGGGTATTGCACGACGCTTCGCTCTATGACGGGCGGAAGAGGAACTTACGAATATACCTTCGCTCGCTACGAGCAGGCGCCGTCAGACGTCCAGGAGGCGGAAGTCGCAAAGAGGGCGGCTGAGGAGTAAAAAAAACGATAAGAAAGTAAGAAAGAAGAAAAGCCTGTGGAGGGCTTTTTTTCTTGCGGCAAAGGTGCTATAATGCCTTTGTCGCGTATGAGGATAACACAGCTGTCCGGCATTTAGGCGGAGGCAGGCCGCTTTAGGCTGCGCAGACAGAAATACTGAGGGATGGAGAATTGCAAGATGAGAATTGTGATTATTGGGGATGGCAAGGTCGGGCGTAAGCTGACCGAGCAACTGTCGGAGGAAGATTATGACGTCGTGCTGATCGACCAGAATGAGGGGAAGCTGCAGGCAGCGCTGAACCAGCTGGATATTTTCTGTATCACGGGGAACGGCGCCGACGTGGAGGTGCAGAAGCAGGCGGAGGTACAGGATGCGGATCTTGTGATCGCGTGCGCCTCCACTGATGAGCTGAATATGCTGAGCTGTCTTCTGGCGAGGAAGCTTGGCGCGAAGCATACGATCGCGAGGCTTCGAAGCCCCGTTTACTACCGGCAGATCGACCTGCTGAAGGAGGATCTGCATCTGAGCATGGCGGTCAACCCGGAGCTGGAGGCGGCAAACGAGGTAGCGAAGATCCTTCTTTTCCCGGAGACGAGCAATGTAGAGACATTTATGAAGGGCAAGGTGGAGCTGGTGGAGTTCCCGGTCAGGGAGGGAAGCCCGCTCGCGGGTATTTCCCTTGCGGAAATCTACCGGAAATTCCAGATTAAGCTTCTGGTCTGCGCGGCGAAGCGTGGGAACGATATCTATATCCCGGACGGCAGCTTTGTCCCCGAGGTGGGAGATAAGCTCCATGTGGCGGCGGCACACCAGGATCTGAAGACATTTTTCAAATCCATAGGCAGAAGGAGCGCCAGGATCCGGAATGTCCTGATCGGCGGAGGCGGAGCCTTAAGCTTCTACCTCACAAGACAGCTTCTGCAGGCGGGCATGCAGGTGAAGATCATCGAGCGGGATGCGGCCCGGTGCGAATTTCTCTGCGAGCAGCTTCCGAGGGCGACGGTCATCAACGGCGACGCGGCGGATCAGTCGCTTCTTTTTGAGGAGGGCATCCAGAACACGGACGCATTTGTCGCGCTCACCGGCATGGATGAGGAAAATATTATTATGGCCCTGTTTGCGAAGACGCAGGGCGTGGAAAAGATTATAGCTAAAGTGAATGAGGATACGCGGGCGCAGATGGTGGAGGGACTTGGTATCGACAGCACGATTTCCGCCAAGAGCGCGGCGGCAGATGCGATCCTGAGCTATGTCAAAGCGAGGATGAACTCTTATAGCAGCGCGAATATTGAGACGATATACCGCCTGGTGAACGGCAGGATCGAAGCACAGGAGTATATCATTAAGCAGGAATGCGATTTTACAAATATACCGCTTAAGGATCTGCCTACGAAGCCGAACAACCTGATTGCGTGTATCGGGAGGCACAGGAAAGTGATCATCCCGAACGGCAACGACCATCTGGAGGTCGGCGACAGCGTGATCATTGTGACGAGGGAGCATACGGTTAAGGATTTTCGGGATATACTGATATAGGAGAGCAAGAAGAAGAGACATGAATACAAAAATGATACGATATATTTTGGCAAAAATGCTTGGCGCGGAAGCAATTCTTTTGCTGCTCCCGTTTGGGGTCGGGCTGCTCTGCGGGGAGGTAAAGGAAGGGGCGGCGTTTTTGATCCCGGCGGCGGCGCTTGCACTCGTATTTCTCCTGGACGGGCGCAAGAAACCGGAGGTTACTACCATCTATGGAAGGGATGGCATGATCATCGTGGCGTGGGCGTGGATCCTGTGGTCGCTTTTTGGCGCGCTTCCCTTCACGCTCTCAGGCAGCATCCCAAATTATCTTGACGCTTTTTTTGAGACGGTTTCCGGATTTACTACAACGGGTTCATCAATTCTGACGGATGTGGAGGCGCTGCCGAAGTGCATGGCGTTCTGGCGGAGCTTTACCCACTGGATCGGCGGCATGGGCGTGCTCGTGTTTGTCATGATGCTTACGACATTAGATAAGAAGAATTCCATGCAGCTTATGCGCGCTGAGGTTCCGGGGCCGGAAAAGGATAAGCTGGTGCCGAAAGCGGCGTCGACGGCAAGGATCCTGTACGGGATGTATTTTGGGCTTACCGTGATTGAGATCATTTTTCTCCTCTGCGGCGGGATGGGGCTGTTCGACAGCCTGATCCATGCGTTCGGCACGGCGGGGACGGGAGGCTTTTCCAACTATGCGGCGAGCGTGGGACATTTTGACAGCGCCTATATCGACGGCGTGATTTCGGTATTTATGCTTTTGTTTGGCGTAAATTTTACCCTGTATTTTTATCTGCTTTTAGGCGAGGCGAAATCCGTGTGGAAGAATGAGGAGCTGCGGGTATATATCGGCATTGTCGCCGTGGTGACGGCGCTGATCACGCTCAATATCAGCGGACAGTACCCGAATCCCCTGAAAGCGTTCCGCTATGCCATTTTCCAGGTCGCGTCGATTATCACGACGACAGGCTATGCGACGACAGACTATACGGCGTGGCCGATGTTCTCCCAGTGCCTTCTGCTCTTTCTGATGGTCGTCGGGGCGTGCGCGTCCTCTACCGGCGGCGGGATCAAGGTGTCAAGGGTGATCATCGTGTTCAAGACGATACGCCAGGGCATACGCAAGCTGGTGCATCCGCAGTCGGTCAATATCATCCGTATTAACGGCAAGAAGATGGGGGAAGATATCTTAAAAACGGTGTCAGTATATCTCATGGCGTACGTGTCGATCATCATTGTCTCCGTGCTTCTGGTGTCGTTGGACAACCAGGATTTTGCCACGACGTTCAGCTCGGTCCTGACAACGATGAACAACATCGGCCCGGGGATCGCGCAGGTGGGACCGGCGGGGAACTTCGCTGCGTTTTCCCCGCTGTCTAAGCTCGTGTTCTGCTTTGACATGCTGGCGGGGCGCCTGGAGATTTTCCCGTTTTTGATGCTGCTTACGGCGTTTTCATGGAGAAGGAAGTTTTAAAGGGAGGTAGATATGAAGGGAAAGAGGAAATTCATCATTGTTTTGGCTGTGTTGATCGTGTTGGCGGCGTATTATTATGTAGCGCTTCCGGCGGTCAATATCCACTCGTCGGATACCTGGTTTGCCGTGCTGTTCCTCATTGTCCTGTGCGCGTTTTTCTATATCGTGAAAAAAAGGCCGGGCAGGGGGCACTTTAAGGATAATAAGGTTCTGAAAGGCTTTGGCATCGTGATCCTGATACTGGGAGGCGCGTACCTGATCGGTTCGCTTCTGTCCTCCCCGATCATCAACGCCAAAAAATATCAGAAGCTTATGGAGGTCGAGGAGGGCAATTTTGCCGATGACGTGGAGCAGCTCTCCTTTGACAAGATCCCGCTTCTTGACAAGGATACGGCGGAGCTTCTGGGCGACCGCAAGATGGGGAGCATGGTGGACATGGTTTCCCAGTTTGAAGCGGACGACATCTATTCCCAGATCAACTATAATGACAACCCGGTGCGGGTGTCGCCCCTGAAGTACGCGAGCCTGATCAAGTGGTTTACAAACCGCAGGGAGGGGATCCCGGCGTACATCCGCATCAACATGGCGACGCAGAATACAGAGCTTGTCAAGCTTGACGAGGGCATGAAATATATGACCTGCGAGCATTTGGGCCGTAATATCTACCGTCATCTGAGGTTTGCCCACCCTACCTATATCTATGGGGAGCTAAGCTTCGAGATCGACGATGAGGGGATCCCGTACTGGCTCGCCCCGGTCAAGAAGTTCAATATCGGCCTGTTCGGGGGCGAGACGGTGGGGAAAGTCGTCATCTGCAACGCGGTGACGGGGGAGATGAAGACCTACGATATCGAGAATGTGCCGGAGTGGATCGACCGGGCGTATTCAGCGGATCTGCTGGTGGAGCTTTTTGACTATTACGGGACGCTCAAGCATGGGTTCTTCAACAGCGTATTGAGCCAGAAGGACTGCTTAAAGACCACGGACGGCTACAACTATCTTGCGATTGACGACGATGTGTGGATGTATACCGGCGTGACGTCGGTGAACGGCGACCAGTCCAATGTCGGGTTCGTACTCGCGAACCAGCGCACGATGGAGACGAAATATTACACGGTGGAGGGCGCGACGGAATCCTCCGCCATGTCCTCGGCGGAGGGGCAGGTGCAGAACCTCAAGTACACCGCAACCTTCCCGCTGCTCCTCAACATTTCCGATGAGCCCACGTATTTCATCGCGCTGAAGGACGACGCGGGGCTCGTGAAGAAATACGCGATGGTCAATGTGCAGAAGTACCAGATCGTAGCGATCGGCGACAGCGTAAGCCAGTGTGAGGAGAATTACCTGGAGCTGCTCTTAAGTAACGGCGTGAAGGAGGCAGAAGAGGACACAAGAGAGGTGCGCGAGATCACCGGACAGATTACGAAGATCGCGCAGGCGGTCATCGACGGGACTTCCCACTACTACCTCATGGTGTCCGGCTCCGATGATATCTTTGATATTTCCGTGGTGGATTTTATCGACGTGGT
>CAZFSW010000065.1:3659-6843 GCA_964521655.1 uncultured Dorea sp. | reverse complement strand
ACAAAATATTCCGGGAGCGGCGCGTTGACCTCCATATACTCTCCGGTCGCAGGATGGACAAACCCCAGTGTCTTCGCGTGCAGGGTCTGCCCGACGAGCCCCTCAAACGGGCATTTCTTCGGTCCGTACACGGCGTCCCCGACAACCGGATGCCCGATTGCAGCCATATGGACGCGGATCTGATGGGTGCGCCCTGTCTCCAGCGTGCAGCGGATATACGTATACGCCCCAAAACGCCTGATCACCTCGTAATGGGTGACTGCCCTCCTGCCGTTTTTTGCGCGGGCGCTCATCTTCTTCCTGTCCGTGGGATGTCTGCCGATGGGGGCGTCCACGATTCCGGCGTCCTCCTGGATATTCCCGTGTACGACCGCCTCATAAACGCGGTGGATGGAATGGGCTTTCATCTGTTCGGACAGGCTCTGGTGCGCCGCGTCATTTTTGCAGACGACGAGCGAGCCCGTCGTGTCCATATCGATCCGGTGTACGATCCCGGGGCGCATCGTCCCGCCGATGCCGGAGAGCTCCTGCCCACAGTGGTACATCAGGGCGTTGACCAGCGTTCCCGTATAATGCCCCGGCGCGGGATGCACCACCATCTGCTTCGGTTTATTGATAATGATGATATCCCGGTCTTCATAGAGGATATCAAGGGGAATATCCTCCGGCGCGATGTCGGGCGCCTCCGCCTCCGGGAAATCCGCCTCTACCCGGTCGCCGGTGACGAGCCTGTAATTCGCTTTCACGGGCTGTCCGTTCACCCTGATACAGCCCTCCTTCATCAGCTTTTGCAGATAAGAGCGGGACCTCCCCTCTGCCTCCCCCGCGAGATAGCGGTCAACTCTTTCCCCCTCCTCATTTTCCACCGTGAAATATTCTGTCAAGATCCTCCTCCTTATAATAAAAACACAACAGGAAAAACAGCAGGAAAGTAGATACCGTCACATAGATATCCGCCACATTGAACACAGGGAAGTCGATCAGCTTAAAATACAAAAAATCCACCACATAATTCATCCTTACACGGTCGATAAAATTCCCCAAAGCTCCGGACACGATCAGGACCGCGCAGACGCGCAGGGGAAGGTAATGGCGCTCCATCGGCGCCTTTGCGTAAAACCACAGCGCCGCCGTGCAGATAACGGCAAAGCTGAGATAGAAAAAAACACGCTGGTTCTGGAACAGCCCAAAGGCCGCCCCCCTGTTTTCCAGATATTCAAGCTGAAAAACGCCCTTGATTAAGACATAGGGCTCTTTCTGCCTGAGATTGGCGTATGCGAGATATTTCGTGAACTGGTCCAGCAGGACCCCGATCAGGATTCCTGCGGCGGCCGACAGGTAATAGATAAAACGGATCCGTTGATTTCTCATAGCACTCCTTTATTTCTACAGCCGGTGGGAAATTTTTTTCAGATATATTTCCGCAGGGAAACCACGCTGCGCCCTTTTTTCGTTTCTGATACAACCCCGTCATAGACGATCCGCCCAAGCCCCCGCGCCGATATGATATCGCCGTCCTTAACGGCGCAGCCGCTGCTCATCGTGAGCTTCCCGTTTACGAACACCTTGCCGCCCCCGATGAGTGCGGCCATCTTGCTCCTGGACAGGGGCCATGCGGCGGCAAGCACCGTGTCGAGGCGCACTGACGGCACAATCCCTTTGATCTCTTCATAGCTGGGCGTATAGGAAATGTCCATGCACTCCCTGGTTTCGGCGCGGACTTCGGTGCGCCGCACGCGGGTCAGGTTTTCCGCGATATAACCGGCAATCTGCCCGGAGACAAATAAAAAAGCTCTCTTGGCGTCCACCGCGATGTCTCCCAGCTTCTCGCGCCGGACGCCAAGATTCATCAGCGCGCCGAGGTAATCTCTGTGGGTGAGCGTCTCCGCGAATCTTTTGTTTACAGGTGCGACTTCAATGACTTTGATGGGATAGCTGTAATCATAAGAAAGAGCATCAGGTAAAAATGCAGCCATCTGACGCTCCGATAATCCATATCCTCCGTATGTCTGGTATCCCGCAGGAAACATATGCTTTGGTATCGTATGGAGTATATTCAATTCGTTCAGGTTCAGAAAATCTGAAAATACCACCCTGCCGCGAAGATAAGCAAGATCGGAAAGCTCCAGCAGCCGCTTTTTCAACATATCCTCTTCTTTTCCCATAGCTAGAACCTGGAGCGCATGGAGGATGCGTCAAACGACGTATTCAGAAGATCCTGCAGGTCTCCTGAGATATCGACGTTCATCGGCGTCACAAGGAATATGTAGTTGGATATCTTCTGCAGGTTTCCGGCGATCGCGTAGGTCGCGCCAGAGGTAAAATCAATGATCCGCTGCGCGATCTCAAGGTCAAGCCCTTCCAGATTCAGGATCACTGTTCTCCCCCCAAGCAGTGTCTCCGTAATCTCGCGGGCGTCCTCCACCGAAGTGGGACGGATGACGCAGACCTCCATGCTGATGCCGCTTCTTTTTGCCGGCTGGCGCATCGGCGTGACTTTATTGCTGTTCCCGGAAGGGCGGGACGTCCTTGAAGCCCTGGAAGAACGCGCCGGAGGCTCGTAATCGTCGTCGTAGTCATCCTCATAGGATTTTTCCCTTTTAAACAGGCTTTTCTTCGGCGGCTTTTCTTCGTATCCGTCATCATAGCCGTCATCGTCAAACATATCGTCGTCGTAATCATCATCATCGTTCAGACGCATGATATCCATAAATTTTTCTAATACACCCATTATTAATTACACTCCTGTTCTCCATTTCTATGTCTATGAGTACACGCGCGCGCCGAATATTCCCGTCCCTACACGTATCATGGTCGCCCCCTCTTCTACGGCCACCTGATAATCATTTGTCATGCCCATCGACAATATACTCATAATAACATTATGTGCGTTTTTCTTCTCAATGTCAACAGATAATTTTTTCAGGCGTGCAAAAATTGGGCGGTTCTCCTCCGGATCCGCCACAAATGGGGCGATTGTCATCAGTCCTTTCACTTGTATGTGGGAGAAATCTCCCACTTTCTCCACAAATTCATCAAGCTCTTCCGGAGCAAGTCCGAACTTACTCTCCTCTCCCGCCACGTTGACTTCGATCAGGATATCCGAGGTGATCCCCCGCTTCGCCGCCTCATGTTCAATTGTTTCCGCAAGGCGGAGCGAATCGACCGAGTGAATGAGCTTAGC
>CAZFSW010000065.1:1273-3559 GCA_964521655.1 uncultured Dorea sp. | reverse complement strand
GCATCCAGATATACCATGCCGGTCTGGTTGTCCCGGTAATAGACCTCAGCCGCCTGAAAACGCGCTGTGGATCCATCTGCATCCGCCGCGCCTGCGACGAGCACCCCCGGCTCACTGTCGTCCCCGCCCTGTGTCAGGTATGCTTCCGGGACAGCATAGAAGCTTTTCTTTACAACGGCAGAACGGGGAATCTTAAGGCCAGACTCATCCTCAAGTATCAGCTCGATATCCAGGAAGCGCTCTTTGGCGTACCGGACCATCGAGGAGTCGAAGGTGAGAAATCCGAGGTTGGCTTCCGGCGTATTATAGAGGGCGAAATCCGCGACGGCCGACTCATGGTCCTTTGAGAACTGGACCTTCACTCTCTCCGTCTGCGCCAGCTCCCCGGCAATCTCATCCTCCAGGACGATCACCAGCGTCCATGTGTCGTCCGTGATGACCTTGTAGACCGGGTCTCCTGCCTTCACCTTTTCATTATCCGTAAGCGCCTCCGGCTCATAGTCTCTGTTAGTTATCATATCTTCGGTCACGTCGCTGATGGTAATCCCCTCGTAGCCATCTGTGGCGTAGACCACGATCCCCGGCGTGGAGGCGCGGTAGGCGGTCAAGCCCTCAGTTCCGGACGCGAGCATCTCGTCAAGCTGCGCCTGGCGGCTCTGCGTCGTTTTATTTTGCAACACCTCTTCAATATCGGCCTGCAGCTGGTAAACCTCGTCAAACTGCTCCGCGCGGAAGTCTTCGGTAAAATCCTGCGTCTTTAAAAGAATCTCGTCCTGCTCTTCTTTTTGCAGATCCTCCGTCTCCGCCCCGTCCGCCTCCGCAAAATCAAGCTTGTCCGGAGACAGGGAATAGACGTTGGTCTTCGCTCCGACCTTGCTCCCCTCCGGCGCAAAATAATTTACATAGCCGTCCTCCGGCGCGGTCACGACCTGCTCGCTGCGCACGACAAGGCCTGTGTAAGCGTTATCCCTCTGGATGCTCCCCTCCCGCACCTCATACGCAGATACATGGCTGCCCGTCAGATAGAACAGGACCGTGACAACGAGATAGATAAACACAGCGCCAAACAGCACAAGCCCGATATTCCAATTGCGCTTTTTCCGAAATACTGTAATATTGCCCGCCCTGTATCCAGCCAATCTCCAAGCCTCCTGCAATCTCAACGATCCTACTTTAAGTGTTCCCTGGCAGGGCTACTATTCATTTTGCCCTGTACAAAAATTTCCATTTTCCGTGTATAAATCCGGGTTTGTATGCCAATACTAGGCATAAAAGGAGGGATTTATCATGAAATGGTTTGACAATACGGCCCTGACGCTTGTGATAATCGGAGCCATCAACTGGCTGTTGGTAGGAATCTTCCGGTTTGACCTGGTGGCGTTCCTGCTCGGCAATCTGTCCTGGCTGTCCCGTATTATATACACAGTTGTCGGGCTGTGCGGCCTTTATCTGATCAGTCTGTACGGCAGGATCAGGAATACACCGGAGACTGATTCATAGACAGCGGGGTATCTCTCTTAGCGAAGAGATGCCCTTCCTTTTTTTATGCGCGGGATTTTGATTGCCATCCCGCCTGAAAGGCTACTGCGGTATTGCCTCTATGATCGCTGTCATATCATTGTAGAGGATTTCTTTGGTATCGGCTCCCATCACGATGGATATGTAGGGGTTTTTGCTCTCATCCTCCACCAGCAGGATCAGGCAGCTTCCCGCCTCGTCGGTCGTGCCGGTCTTGCCTCCGATGATCTCCTCCCCCTGCGGAAGCGCGGCGTTCCCGCTCGCGTAGTAATTTGTGGGGGTGAACTGCATCTCTCTTTCAGTCCCGTCCGCCCCTGTGATATGGGCGGTATAGGAATCGGCCGCGATGATGTCCACAAATTCCTGATGCCGTATGCATTCATTAAAAATAAGGTACAAGTCATACGCGGTCGTATAGTGCTCCTCGCTGTGAAGCCCGTTCGGGTTGACGAAATGGCTGTTTGTCGCCATAAGCTTTGCCGCCTGTGCGTTCATCATATCCGCGAAGCTCTCCACGCTTCCGCCGATATGCTCCGCAATAGCGACCGCATTATCATTGCCGGACTGCAAAAGGAGCCCGTACAGGAGGTCTTCGAGCGTGAGCTGGTCTCCTGCAAGGATGCCGCATACCTGCTCGTCCGCGCCAAAGCTTGCCGACGACGCATTTTCCGAGACAGTCACCACATCCGTGAGATTCCCGTTTTGGATCGCCACAAGCGCGGTGAGTATCTTCGTCGTACTCGCCGGGTAGAGCCGCTCATGGATGCT
>CAZFSW010000065.1:0-1173 GCA_964521655.1 uncultured Dorea sp. | reverse complement strand
AGGTTCGTCGCCATCGGGATGTTGTAGGTGTCGCACAGCCGGATGACGTCGTTGACCTCCGGATCGTGCGGCTTGGGATCCATCGGTTCCCTTAAAAAAATCAGCGCGTCCATGTCATTCTGCGCGATCTGCGCCCCTAACTGCTGCTTGCCCCCCAGCGGCCCCGCCAGATATTTATGGATATTCAGGTTCGTCACCTCTTCGATGCGCCGCCCGGTCGTACCCGTCGCATATAGCTCATGCTTGCTTAAGATCCCCCGGTACGCGATACAGAAATTCTGCATCAGCGTCTTTTTTGAATCATGCGCGATCAGCCCTATTTTCATTGAGAATCACTCCTTATTGATATTTTTTCGGCTGCAGCCCCACATTTAAAACAAATCCAATGCCGATATACAGGCTTACCAGAGAAGTCAGGCCGTAGCTCACAAACGGGAGGGGGACGCCGGTATTGGGCAGGATATTTGTAGCCACACCGATATTGATGAAGCTCTGGAACGCAATCAGCCCCCCGACCCCGCAGCAGATGACTCGCCCCGCCATATCCTGCGCCCGCGTTCCTATTAAAATACATTGTAACACAATCAGAAGTAATAAAGCAATAACAATACAACTTCCGACAAATCCCAGCTCTTCCCCGACAATCGCGAAGATGAAGTCCGTCTGCGGCTCCAGGATGAAATTTCCGTTTTTCACCGAGGTGGTCGTGTTATTGTCAAGTCCTTTCCCTGTAAGCTGGCCGGAGCCGATCGCCATCTCGGAATTATTCTGCTGGTACGCCGCGTCACTCGCGTACTCCTCCGGATCGATGAAAGCAAGGATACGCTCCTGCTGGTAATCCTGCAAAAACGGCTGGTCTGGCTGCACCGCGATATACAGAAACAGCACCGCCGCAGGGACGAGGATGAGAAGGACCGCTCCGATGAAGCGGTAGCTTAGCCCCCCGATATAGATCAGCAGGCACAAGACAAACAAGAGGCAAACAGTAGTCGACAGGTTCGGCTCGGCCAGGATCAGCGCCAGCGGCGCGGCGCACAGGGCGGCATATTTTAGGAGCGTCGCCATATCGTTGATATCATCCTTATGCGCCATGATAAATCTGGCGAAGAACAGGATCAACAAAATTTTGGCAAGCTCCGAGGGCTGAAAGGTCGTCAGGCCCAGATTGATCCA
>CAZFSW010000064.1:0-6873 GCA_964521655.1 uncultured Dorea sp. | reverse complement strand
AGCGGTCCGGCAACTTCCTGTATGGTTCTATATTCCTTTGGCATAATTAGAAGTCCTCCTTCCCGAATGCGTCCGCGATCTCCGTATGCAGTTCATTCCCTATCTTTTCATACTCGGATTCCACATCGGCGTCCTGTGTATATTTGTAACGTCCGATCCTCTCCCTTACCGCCATATCGATCAGCGCCTGTAAAGGAGCTCCTTGCTTTAACGCCTCAGAAGCCTCATTATAGTATGCAAGCACCAGCTTCATCATCAGGTATTGCTTCCGAAGCGGCGTATACGTGTCAATCTCATGGAAGGAGTTCTGATGCAGGAAGTCCTCGCGAATCGAGCGCGCCGCTTCCATCTTCAGCCTGTCTGCAGGCGACAGGGCGTCCATGCCGACCATCTTCACGATCTCGTCAAGCTCCGCCTCGTCCTGAAGGAGGCTCATCATCTCCTGACGTCCCGTCATCCAGTCCTCGGCAACCTCTTTATTGAACCAGTCTGCCATATTATCCACATACAGGGAGTAGCTGGTCAGCCAGTTGATAGCCGGGAAATGCCTCTTATACGCAAGCGCGGAATCCAGCCCCCAGTACACCTTGACGATACGAAGCGTCGCCTGGGATACCGGCTCAGAGATATCGCCGCCCGGAGGAGACACCGCGCCGATTACGGACAGCGCGCCCTCTCTTGCATCCTTTCCAAGCGAGATCACATGTCCGGCCCTCTCATAGAACTGCGCCAGACGCGAACCCAGATATGCGGGATAGCCTTCCTCACCCGGCATTTCCTCCAGACGCCCGGACATCTCGCGCAGGGCCTCCGCCCAGCGGGATGTGGAGTCTGCCATCAGCGCCACGGAGAATCCCATGTCGCGGAAATATTCCGCAATCGTGATCCCTGTATAGATGGACGCTTCACGCGCCGCAACCGGCATATCGGACGTATTCGCGATCAGGACCGTCCGCTCCATCAGGGTACGGCCTGTCTTCGGGTCTTTCAGCTCCGGAAATTCGTTCAGAACGTCCGTCATCTCATTCCCGCGCTCGCCGCAGCCGATATATACGATAATATCCGCCTCCGCCCACTTCGCAAGCTGATGCTGGATCACCGTCTTGCCGCTTCCGAACGGTCCCGGGACAGCGGCCACGCCTCCCTTTGCGATCGGGAAGAACATATCAATCACGCGCTGCCCTGTCACAAGGGGCATCTCCGGCGGGAGCTTCTTTACATACGGGCGTCCTCTGCGGACCGGCCAGCGCTGCATCATCGTAAGCTCCCTGTCTCCCTCGGAGGTCTCGATGACCGCCACAGTCTCTTCCACCGTAAATTCCCCGGATCGAATCTCCTTTACCTTGCCCTGGATCCCATAAGGAACCATGATCTTCTGCTGCACGATGGGCGTCTCCTGGACTGTTCCCAGGATATCTCCTGCGCCAACCTCGTCGCCCACCTTTGCCACCGGGACGAACTCCCATTTTTTATCGCGCTTCAGGGAAGCGACCTCAACGCCCCGCTTCAGGTTATTTCCCGAAATCTTCATAATATCGTCAAGCGGGCGCTGGATGCCATCATAGATGCTGGTGATCAGTCCCGGCCCAAGCTCAACGGACATCGGCACGCCCGTAGATTCCACCGGCTCCCCCGGTCCGAGCCCGGACGTCTCCTCGTATACCTGGATAGACGCCTCGTCGCCGTGCATCTCGATGATTTCCCCAATCAGGCGCTGGTCGCTTACACGCACCACGTCGGACATATTCGCATCGCGCATGCCGGACGCGATGACCAGCGGCCCCGCTACTTTTTTAATTGTACCTACACTCATTTGGACAAATCAACCTCCTTTTTAGTTACTGAACAGAATATCAGAGCCTACTGCCTGCTCCACGGACTTCTTAACGCCCGCGATCCCGGCGCCGGTGTTCCCCGATATGCCCGGGATCTGGATGATCGCCGGTGAAAGCTGCCCCTGATATTTTGCAATCTCGTGTTTTAACTGAGCCGCCATTGCCTCCGTGATATAGATGACGCCATATCCGTTCGCCGCAAGCCTGTGCAGCTCCTGCGCGGCCTCCTCCTGGGCAGTCACGGGAAACGTGTCAAGGCCCAGCGTAGCGAAGCCGTAAATGCTGTCATAGTCGCCTAATACCGCAATCTTATACATACATCTCCCTTACCCTTTCCCGGATCGAGCCGTCCGGCAGGTCGTTCTGCTTGCCGGAAAGAATAATCCGTACTGTCTTTATCTCATTCTGCCTCGCGATTACATAGGCAATCACCGGGCCTATGGTAAATGCGTGGTATTTCTGCGGGCTGATGGTCTGGATAATGCGGTTGTCACACCAGCGCTCGAACGCCGACGCAGACTCTGCCAGGGCGTCCGCGCCCTGCGCGTAGGCGGTCCCCATAAGATAATCTCTGATGGCGTCCATCCCATTCAGCGCCGCCTTTGCAAGCTGCGTCACACTCACACTGTCACATTCCGCCATCGCCCTTGTCATAAAGTCTAACGACTTCGCGGTTTTCTGCGAACGCACGGCAATCTTGATATCCGCGACAGCCACCGTGGATTCGGCGTAATCCCGGATAATCGCATCCTTCGCCGATCTCCCGGCGCTGTATACCGCGTCAAGCGCCGCCCTGTCTATGATCACATCGCACAATTGCCCGTCTCTTGTATGCAGAAGCGTCTCATACGCCTCCTCCGCAGCGTGCTGCATGTTCGCGGGAAGCTTCCCGAAGTCCTTCTCCCGGACGATCGCCAGCATTTCCTTTCCCGGAATAGACACATCCTCATAGAAAATATGCCGGTTCTCCTCCTCTGTACACACCTCTTTGATCGCGGCCTTCAGGTTGTGGAACAGCTTCGGGTAAGAAAGCACGTCGAACTTCTCCATGTCCACATGGAGCTCCCGCACGATCTCCCAGGTCTTCTCCTCCTCCCTGCCAAGAATGGCTTCTGCCTCCGCCGGGGTATCACTGTCGCCCCAGCCCTTTTCCATAAGGAATTGCAGGCACTGCCCATAATCCGGACAGGCGATGAGCTGTTCGATCGTCGCATTGGAAAACAATGCAGTCTCTAAGGCCCGTATGCGCGCAACCGCGTAGGTATATTTTTCACTCATGTCAACCCTCCCCGTTTACGCTCTACGCAAATAATAATTCCCGAACCTTATCTGACAGTTCATCTCTTTTTTCATCAAACATCGCACGAAGCGTACAGTTCTCCTCGATTCCGCCATAGGCAAGGACAAAGCCGTTCTCGATATTCCTGCCTTTTTCTGACACCGTAAGGCTCCCGCCCTTTTCTTCGGCGGTCTTTTTAACCTCGGCCTCATAGCCGGATGGCATCCTCTTTAAATCTGCCGGAGAGAAGAAGATCTCCCCCTCCTGCGGCAGGGCATATTTGCCAAGCAGCTTAAGCAGCATGGGGAAATATGCTTCCGGCTCCATTCCCGCCAGAGACTCATAGGATTTATCAAGCACCTCGCTGATCAATTCCTGCTTCGCCTCCAGGATCTTCGTCCGTTTCTGCAGATCAATGGAGGAGATGACTCTCTCCCTGTAATTCTCCACCTCCGCACTGGACTTCTGGGAAATGCTCTCGCTTAGCTTTTCCGCTTCCGCTTTTGCCCGCTCTATCATCTCATCAGCCTGGGCATTCGCCTCACGGAGCTTCATATCTGCGGCTGCCTGTGCTTCATCCAGGATCTGATGCTTCATATTATCTATTCCAGCCATAGCTTATGCACTCCTTTTCTTAATCTTCAACAGACACTCCCGCTATCTTAGATCTGAACCGCATTGACAGCCAGGATGGAGATCAGGAGCGCAAGGATCGCATATGTCTCAACCATCGCCGGGAACAGCATCGCCTTACCAAACTGGTCAGGCTTCTTGGCGACGATCCCGATTGCCGCCGCAGAGGTCTCTCCCTGGGACTTGCCGGAAATCAGGCCCACGATGCCTATCGGAAGGCATGCCGCAAGGATCAGAAGCCCTGTCTGTGGATCCAGATCCGCCGCGCCGCCGCCTAAAAGCCCGACCTTAGACAGCGTGATGAACCCGACCAGCAGCCCGTAGATACCCTGTGTGCCGGGAAGAAGCTGCATGATCAGGACCTTCGCGAATTTACCCGGATCCTCCGTCACGACTCCCGCCGCCGCCTGGCCTGCGATGCCTACTCCGATCGCGGAGCCGGCCCCTGCGAGAAACACTGCTACTGCCGCGCCAAGTAACGCGTATACAAGTCCCAAATTACTCCAAATACTCATGATCAATTTTCCTCCTTAATATCAACATATTTTGTATTTGCCCTAAATGGCTCAAACGGTTTCCCGCCGCCCTCGTAGAATTTACCAAAGAACTCCACAAACTGGAGACGGTTGGTGTGTACATACGCGCCCAGCAGGTTGATCGCGAGGTTGAGCGCGTGCCCGACAAGGAACACGATCACAAACCCGATCACTCCCACGACGCCTTTCCCGAACATGCTGCCCATCTGGTTTACCACGGAAGCGATCACGCCCGTGGCAAGCCCCAGCGCCAGCAGACGGGAATAGGAAAGCACGTCGCTAAGCCAGCCCGTAATATTATATATATCATAAGCCCCCAGCGCGATCCGAAGCACCGGATTCTTATTCGCGCGCCCGGACATGAGAAGGAGCCCCAGCGCCCCGATGATCGCAAGCGCCTTTGCCAGCATATTAAGCGCCGGCGGGAACACGATCTGCGTCTGCGCGATGGAAGCAAAGATATCCGTCGGCAGAAGCATGAGCAAAAGCCCGATCAAAAATACATACCAGAGCACCACATCGCAGAAGAAATCCAATAGCTTTCCGTCCTTCACCTCCATGTAGCCCTTGATCCCAAGCCCCACAAACAGATGTATGACGCCAAACGCCAGCGAGTATACCAGAAGCCTCATCGGATCGTTCAGCGGCACGAACCAGAGCGCCGGCACCGTGACCGTCTTCCCGAAGAATGTCCCGCTTACGATGTCCACCACATTTCCAAAATATCCCCCGAACAGGATCCCCCACACGATCGTGGAGATCCCGCAGAACATGAACATTTTCAGCGACTTATGCATACTCTCGCTCATGCGCGGGTATTTCTTAAGCACGATAAAGCAGGCGAGCGCGATAATCGCCCCGTAGGCCGCGTCGCTTAGCATCATCCCAAAGAAAAATACATAGAAAAACGACATGACCGTCGTCGGGTCAAATTCCCCCTTGTGCGGCAGCCCGTAGGATTCGAGCACTCCCTCCACGCTGGATGAAAACGCATTGTTAGAAAGAAGCGTCGGGGGCTCCTCGTCCTCCTTCAGGTCTTCAATATCAAGCACACAGTCATATTCCCGCCCGACCGCTTTTTCCACGGCGCGGGCATAGCGCTTCGGCACATAGCCGCTCATGATGAACGTCCTACGAGACTGGGGCAGCGCGCCCAGCACGGCGTATTTCTCACCCCTTATGCGGTAGTAATCGCTCACATATTCAAGCTCCTCCCTGCTGCTTGCATACCCGGCAAGCTCCTCCTGGGTCTTCGCTATCTTTGCCTCAAGCTCCTTAATCTCTGCTTCCAGCAGCTCTTTTTGGTCGCAGGGCCTTTTGTCGGTCATCTGCGACGGCTTCGCAAACCCATTCGCCCGAAGCGTCTCTTCAACCGCCGCCTCCTCTGCTTTCATGCAGAGCACCGTCAGGCAGAGCGCGTCCTTGTCGCTGTGAATGACCTGGATATCCACGCCGGTAAGCTGCGGCGTAACCTCCGCAAACCTGGCATAGAGCGCTTCCACGGTCATCTCCGGCGCCATCGTCCCGATGAACAGCGAGGTCTTCGAGGTCCCGGTGTAGTTCATCGGCACGTCCAGCGCAAGCCACGGCACAAGGGCTTCAATCTGGTTTTCAAGCTTTAATATGGCGCCCTTTGCCTCAGAGATTTCCTTGCTCTTCGCAAGAATCTTCCCCGCCTGGTCTACGGCCGCTTCCTTCTTCGCCGCCGCTTCAGCGAATCGATCCTGGCTTATGAGCGCCTTGCCCTCCAGAGACGACAGCAGGGATTTCTTCTGAGGCGCATACACGTCCAGCACCGCCAATGCCTGGTCTAAAAGATGCGCTTTCTTCTCAAAGCTTAACCTGGCGTTAGACGTGTCCATCTTCTCAAAGCCTTCCTCGCCTTCGGCGACCGGGCTCATCTCCATGACGCCCAGCGCCTGCATCTTTTCCAGGATGGCCTTGCGGTCCTTCTTTAATCCGCAGATACTGATTCTTTGCATCTGCATTACCGCCATAGCCGCATCCCTCCTTTTCTGCAATATTTTAAATCCATCTTACACAAGCTCGGCAATCACCGCCGATATCACTTCCCCCTCCTTTGCTTTCGCATTGCTTTTCAGAACCGAAATATCCTTTTCTGTCTCATCAAGAGCCTCCCTGGCGGCTCTCTCACCGGCCTCCCTTTCCGCCGCGAACAGGGCGTTCGCGTTGTCATTCGCCTCCATCTGCGCCATCGCTTTGGCCCTCTCAGCCTCGGCCCTGGCGTCCGCGAGGATGGCCGCGCAGTCCTCATCCGCTTTTTTCACCAGCGACTCCGCCTGGCTTTCCGTTTCCCTGATTGCCCTGATGGTCTCCTCTATCATTCCCTCACCACCTCTCCGTTTATATAGGATTATAATATGATTTCTTTGGAAAGTCTAGGAATTTATCTTTTTTTCACACAATTCCGGCATATAGCCAAAAAAATTTCCACCTGCGCGGTTGGGAATACCTGCGCCTGCAGCCGTGTTCCGCCATCTCCATAAGCGAACAGTCAGCGGCGCTTTTCATGAAGACGAAATCCGATGCCTACGAAGACTTAGGCGCGACGTCATTACGGAGCGTCTTA
>CAZFSW010000063.1:0-6959 GCA_964521655.1 uncultured Dorea sp. | reverse complement strand
GGCAGGAAGCCGTCTACCCAGTCCGCGTGCTTCTGGATCTTCTCATTGCTGCGGACGTCTTTGCCTTCCACGATGTACTCTGCGAGGAGCTCCAGTTCCTCCTTCAACCGGGAGGGAAGTACGGCAAGTCCCATGACCTCGATCAGCCCGATATTTTCCTTCTTAATATGATGGTACTCAGCGTGCGGATGGTAGACGCCCAGCGGATGCTCTTCGGTGGTGATGTTGTTGCGGAGCGTCAGGTCCAGCTCGAAGGTATCTCCAACCTTCCGGGCGATCGGAGTGATGGTGTTGTGGGGCTCTCCGTCCGTCTCGGCATAGATAAATGCGTCCTCGTCCGTGTAGGAGCGCCAGCAGTCCAGCACATGCTCCGCGAGGTCGATGAGGCGTTTCTCATCCACGCTTCGGATGCGCAGCACGGAGAGCGGCCATTTCACGATGCCTGCCTCTACGTCCTCATATCCGGGGATCGTTACCGGCCTTTCGATTGACGCCTTTGCCATTGCGAAGGTGTAATGTCCTCCCTGGAAGTGGTCGTGGCTTAAGATGGAGCCGCCCACGATGGGGAGGTCTGCGTTGGAACCGAGAAAATAATGCGGGAACAGCTTCACGAAGTCAAAGAGCTTGATGAATGCCGCCCGGTCGATCTTCATCGGTATATGCTGTCCGTTGAACACGATGCAGTGTTCGTTGTAGTACACATAAGGGGAATACTGGAATCCCCATGCGCTCCCGTTAATGCGGATGGGGATGATGCGGTGGTTTTCCCGCGCCGGGTGGTTTACATGCCCGGCGTAGCCCTCATTTTCCATACACAGCAGGCACTTCGGATATCCGCTTGCCTTTGCGTTCTTTGCCGCGGCGATGGCCTTGGGGTCTTTCTCCGGCTTGGAGAGGTTCACGGTAATGTCGATGTCGCCGTAAGGAGAAGCAGCTTTCCACTTCATATCCTTTGACACGCGGTAGCGCCGGATGTAGTCACTATCCTGGCTAAATTTGTAGAAATAGTCTGTAGCGGCCTCCGGCGATTCGATGTAATATTTCTGAAATTCCGCCTGCACCTGCGCGGGCCTGGGCATCAGGCAGTTCATCAGCTTCGTGTCGAACAGGTCGCGGTAAACGATGCTGTCCTCGATCATGCCGCGGTTTACCGCCTCGTCGAGCAGGGCCTTTAAAATGTCCTCCAGGTCATCCTTCACAGAAGAGACATCTACGTCGGTATCCTCGTAGCTGTCCTCGTGAAATGCGTCCAGCAAAAGATTCGTCGTGTAAATGCGCTCAGATTCCGGGGTAAGCCCTGTCTGCACGCCGTATTCTACCAGCCGTTTAATATTTTCACTTAACATAAGCTTTCCTCCCTGTCCCGGCCCAGCCGTTTCGCGCCGTCGCCAATGTCCACCACGTAAAACTCCGCCTCATGCCCGACCCTGTCCAGATACGATCTGCCAATCTCATCAATAAACCGGTCTACCGCGTCATTTTTCACGATACTCACCGTGCAGCCGCCAAAGCCGCCGCCCGTGATGCGCGAGCCGATCACGCCGTCCATCGCCTGGGCAAGATCTACAAGAATGTCGATTTCCTTGCAGGAGACCTCGTAGTCATGCTTCAGGGATTCGTGGGAGGCGTTCATAAGCTGCCCGAATAAGGCGATGTCATTTTTTCGCAGCGCTTCGACAGCGCGGATGGTGCGCTGGTTCTCCCGTACCGCGTGTCTGGCGCGCTTCTGCCGTACCGGGTCCTTGATCGCATCCCTGTGCGCCTCAAATTCTTCCTCCGTAAGCGCTCCCAGAGACTTAACGTCCATGACTGCCTGTAATTCCTTCAGGGCGGTCTCACATTCGCTGCGCCTGTCGTTATAGGCGGAATCCACAAGGCTGTGCTTGACCTTGCTGTTTGTGATCACGATTTTAGCGTCCGGCAGGTTCACCGGCGCGTACTCGTAATGCAGGGTGTCCGTGTCGAGAAAGATGGCGTGCCCCGCTTTCCCCATCGCGCTTGCGAACTGGTCCATGATCCCGCAGTTGCAGCCATTGAAATTATTTTCCGAATCCTGCCCGATGAGGGCGATGTCGATCATGGATACATCGTCGAAGCCAAACATATCCTTGATGATAAGCCCGGTCAGGACCTCCAGGGAGGCGGAGGAAGACAGGCCGGAGCCGTTCGGGATATTGCCGCAGATGGCGATGTCCAGGCCGTGAGGGAGTTTTCTTCCTCTTTTTTCAAACGCCCACATCACGCCCTTCGGGTAGTTCGTCCACGATGCCGCCTCGTCAGGCACAAGCTCGTCCAGGCTCGTCTCCACGACCCCGCAGGAATCAAAATTCATGGAGTAGAAGCGAAGTTTCCTGTCCTTGCGGCTCCTTGCGACCGCGTAGGTGCCAAGCGTGAGGGCGCACGGAAATACGTGGCCGCCGTTATAATCGGTGTGCTCGCCGATCAGGTTCACGCGTCCCGGCGCGAAATATGTGCAAAGTTCGCCGCCCGTCCCATAGAGTTCCTCAAATTTCTGTGTTAATTTTTTTAACATGTTTGTTCTCCTGTCATGAAACTATTTCCCATTTTGGGAGTCCGGTGTCCCTGCTTCTCATCATAAAGAAAGAATGCCCAAATAGCAACCCAAAAATTGAATTTTCCCATTCTCTTACTATAATAGCATCGACAGATATTTCTCATAATTGACCCCGTCGTTTGGCAAAACCTGTCCATTGACGGAATCTGTAAGAGCCGCCTCCAGAAATGAACCCGCAAGGCTTATGCTCTTCGGGATGGGATCTCCTCTCGCGGTTCCGGCCGCGATGCAGGAGGCGAATAGGTCACCGGTGCCGGAATAGTGTCTGCCGATATACGGGAAGGCGTGGAGGGAAGCCCCGGATCTCCCTACATACAGATTCCCCATTTTCTCAATGCCAGAGCTGTCTGTAAAGCAGATCCCGGTGACGATGATGTGCGCCGCGCCGTCCTTAAGGAACGTGAGCGCCATCTTGCGGATAGCGTTTATCAGACCCTCCTCGTCGGTATGACGGATGACCTCCCCGTAGTCAGATCCGGTCAGAAGACAGAGCTCCGTCACATTGGGGGTGATGATGTCGGCCATCCTCGCGAGCGCCTGCATCTGTTTTAGAAGCTTTGGGGTAAAGGTGTCGTAGCGCATTCCGTCGTCGCCCATGACCGGGTCTACAAGGAGGAAAGCGCCGTTCCTGCGGAAAGTGTCCACGAATTGGAAAATGTGTTCAATCTGCCTTTCGTTCGCGACGAACCCGGTATAGATCCCGTCAAAGGTCTGCCCAAGCTTCTGCCATTCTGTGCGGAAATGCTCCATTTTATCCGTATAGTCGTCCAGATAATAGCTCGGATATTCCGTCTGCGCGGTCAGCACCGCCGTGGGCAGCGGGCATGGCTGGACGCCCATCGCCGCGATGACAGAGATGGCGGCGGTAAGCGAGCAGCGCCCAAGACCGGACAGGTCGTTGATTACAGCAATTTTTTTCGTCATGCAAGGCGTCCTTTCTTATGATACGCAGATTGCTCCACGCTTCATGCTCCCGCGATCTTAAAGCTTCATAATATATTTCTTAGATTACCATAAAATGATGTTGGGGTCAAAACCCTTTCCGTGATTTGCGTAATAGGCCAAAGAAAATTTATGGAAATGTGGAAAAAAATGAGGCAGAACGTGTGGATATCACAAGAAAAACGACGTGGCAGATAACCTGCCCGCCGCCTTCTTGGAGTTTGTCCAATAATCCAGAGATGAAAAACGGAATAACAAAATCGGGGTTATTTACATTATATTTGTCTTCCAACAACAATATATCATGAACAGACTCAATTGAAAATAGGTTTTAAAGACATAAATAAAAAAAATAATTGTGCTCCGGACACAATCTGTGATATTATCTATATTAAGAAAAGAAATTTTCTGAGGGTGACAATGTGGACGGGGGTAATATACATACACAATTAAAGCGGGAAAAATAGAATGGCTGTAGAATTGAAAGACCTGTATGAGGAAATCCGCCCTCAGTACGAGGTGAAGCTGCATACGCGCAGTTGCTTCAAAAAGACAATCGAGTGGGTCCATATAGTGGAGGAGCCTAATTTAGCGCGTCTGCTCCACGGGAACGAGCTGATCTTCAATTCCGGATTGCATTATCGCTCGACCCAGTGGCTGAGGGATTTTATCGACGCGCTTGACCGGGTGCATGCCGGCGGGTTTGTTATGGCGCTGAAGGACGGGCGCACGTATCCGCAGGAGATCATTGATTACTGCAATCAGATCAGGTTTCCGCTCTTCTCGACCTCATGGCAGGCGCCATTCATCGACATCATGCGCATCTTCTCTGAGATATTGCTGCAAAATGAGCACCGGAACATCAACCTCACCGCAGCACTTAAGAACGCCATCTACTATCCGCAGAATGAAGAGCTGTATTTGAACCACTTTGAGAGTAACGGATTTTTCCGGGATATGACTTACATGGTGGCAATCGCAAGCTGCCATGCCTACGACACGGACAGCGGAAATGAAAAGCTTGACCAGATGGAAAAGGCGCTCCGCAGCATTTTCAAAAACGGGATTGTCTATGAGGAGAAAGGGCGGCTTCTTGTCTTAGTGGCGGGCCATCAGAAAGCGAGGGTGGAGAATGAATTCCGCAAGCTCTGCGCAAAGGAACCGAACCTCTATGTGGGGATCGGCCAGGCGGTGGAGCGGGTGGAGGATATCTGCAATTCCTATGAGAAGGCGTATACGGCGTACCGCCTTACGAAGACCGCGATTCCTAAAAATATGCTGAGTTATGAAGACCTGGGCGTGTATAAAATCCTCGCTGACGTGAAAGAGCCGCAAATCTATCAGACATTTGTACGGGAGGTGCTCGGCAGCCTGCTGGACTATGATGGGAAAAACGGCACGGATCTCATGCGGATCCTGGAGGCATATTTTGAACATGAGTGCAGCATCCTGCACACGGCGGAGGCACTCTACTGCCACAAGAACACGCTGGCGTATAAGATGAATAAGATTAAGGAAATATTGGGCTTTGATATCCTGAGTAACGAAAACCGGACGAGGATCATGCTGGCATTTTACATCATGAAGCTGGAGACGGGGTAGAACCAGGAGATGATTTGCGGTATACTATGAACACTTGGCGGGGTACTTACGAGCCTCGCATTGCGGAAATAGTGTGATTATTAGGGAAATAAAAAAATCATATACGAGTAGGAGGTATACATATGAACGAGAACCGTGTAAACAGAAACCGGATGCTTGGGGAACAGATCATCAAGAATCTTAAGACCCGTAATATGGAGGGCTATTACGCCGAGACGAAGGAGGAGGCCCTGAAAAAAGCGCTGGAGCTGATCCCGGAGGGCGCGTCCGTGGCATGGGGAGGCTCGGTGTCGATACAGGAGATCGGGCTTAAGGAGGCAGTCTGTAAAGGAAATTATAAGGAGTGCAACCGGGAGGAGGCGAAGACTCCGGAGGAGAAGCGGAAGATAGAGCTTGCCACATACGACGCCGACTACTTTCTCACCAGCGCAAACGCCTTGTCTGAGGATGGGGTGATTGTGAATATCGACGGCAATGCGAACCGTGTCTCCGCAATCGCCTATGGACCGAGGAATGTGCTGATGATTGTCGGGATGAACAAGATCGTGAAGAATGCGGAAACGGCGCTTTCCCGCGCGAGGAACGAGGCGGCCCCGATCAACGCGCAGCGCTTCGGGTTAAGTACGCCGTGCAGCAAGACGGGAGCGTGCTTTGACTGTAAGAACCCGGATACGATCTGCTGTCAGTTTTTGATCACGAGATATTCAAAACACGCAGGAAGAATAAAAGTGATACTTGTGAATGAAGATTTAGGTTTTTAACCTTGACTTTGCAGAAGACTTTTGCTATAATACGAAAGTGCTTGAAACGGGGCGCCATAGCCAAGTGGTAAGGCAAAGGTCTGCAAAACCTTCATCACCAGTTCAAATCTGGTTGGCGCCTCTCATAAAATAACTCAGGAATCGTAAGTTCTTGAGTTTTTTTATATAGAAAATGGGTAACAGGCCGCTTTAAAAAACAGGAGAGCTTTTTCTTATGCCTGCCGGATAAAGGATAACACCATGATAACATTATATACTGCTACAACATCAGACATCCCGGATCCACAGACGCATCCGTCCATACTGGAGGGACTGGGCGAAGAGCGCAAAGGTAAGATCCTGCGTCTGCGCCAGAAAAAGTCCCGCGAGCAGAGTCTTGGCGCGGGGCTTCTTTTGAGAAAGATCCTCCTGCGCTATGGCCGGGATATGTCGGAGATTTACGCGGGCGCAAATGGGAAGCCTATGATGGATGGCATATATTTTAACCTCTCCCACACGGAGGGAAGAGTGCTTCTTGCGGTTGGAGACAGCGAGGCCGGCTGTGATATTGAGCGGGTGAAGGAGTTCCCGCTGCAGGTGGCAAAGCGTTTTTTTTGCTGCGGGGAACAGGAGTACATCTCCAGCTTCCCGGAGGGAAAGGAGCGCGACCGCGCATTTTTCCGGCTGTGGACGGTACGGGAGAGCTATATGAAGATGACCGGGGAGGGGATGAGCCTGCCCTTTGACGCTTTTGAAGTGCTGACCGAGGAAGGCCTTGGCATCCTAAGAGAAGGGAGAATGGAAGATTGCTATATCAGAGAATATGTAATAGGGGAATATCAAGCCGCTGTATGCGCCAGAGAGCAGATTCTGGCGCAAGCCCCGGAGACTGTCTGCCTGCTGTGAATCTGCTGCATTTCTAATCTGTATCTCCAGTCTGCATATGAATGGGCAAATCATTTTACTATCTAATTATTATTTATAAAAAATGTCTAAAAAAATCATTAAATAATTCCATTTACGTTGACAAAAAAGGTAAAAATGACTAATCTATTGATTAGTCATCTAATTAATTAGAAAAGGAGGGAAGGGATAGATGT
>CAZFSW010000062.1:0-7053 GCA_964521655.1 uncultured Dorea sp. | reverse complement strand
ATCAGATCAGGATATGTAACATACATTGGCATCCCTCCTTCCTGCTAAGTCTGGAGGGTAAGCCCCTCCGAAAGCGGAGGAAAGCCTCCTGTGGCTCTCTGGCTACCAGAACTTAAACATCCGGACTGCCCGGACTCCCGCCCGGTAATACCACGGCATCAGATCCTTCTGCGCCCTCTGAAGCTCCCCTCGTATATCAAGATGCTGCGGGCAGCGCCGCTCACATCTGCCGCACCTGGTACACCTGCTGATATCGCTCATCTTCCTTTGCAGACAGACGATCTGCAGATACTCGTGCCTTCCTGCCCGCCTGTCCTCGGTATACATCCGGTTGTAGCAGCGAAACGCCGTAGGGATATCGACCCCGCCGGGACACGGCATACAGTACCCGCACCCCGTACAGCCCACCTTCATATCCCGGTTGATCTCTGCCCTGATCTGTTCAATTGTGTGGAAATCCGCCTCTGTCAGCGCTCCGGCCTGTACCTCTGAAGCTATCCTTACATTCTCCTCCACCATCGGGAGGGAATTCATCCCGGACAGTACGCACGTCACCTCCGGCTGGTCCCACAGCCAGCGAAAGGCCCACTCCGCCGCAGTCCACCCGCGCGGATCCTCCGCGATCATCTCCTTTGCCCGCTTCGGCAGCAGATCGACCAGCCTGCCCCCGCGAAGCGGCTCCATGATGATGACCGGGATCCCCTTTTCCGCCGCGGCCTGCAGGCCCTTCCTCCCGGCCTGGCTGTGCTCGTCCAGATAATTATACTGGATCTGGCAGAAATCCCAGTCATAAGCGTCCAGTATCGGCAGGAACATAGCGGTATTGCCGTGGAAGGAAAACCCGATGTTGCGTATCTTACCCTCCTGCTTCTTCTTCTCGATCCACTGTTCAATCCCAAGCCTTTGAAGCTTCTCCCACGCCGCAACATCCGTCAGCATATGCATGAGATAATAGTCTATATAGTCCGTCTGAAGGCGGCTTAACTGCTCGTTAAAATACCGGTCAAGCGCAGACTCGGACTTGATCAGATACTGGGGGAGCTTGGTCGCGATGTTCACCTTGCTGCGGCATCCATTTTTCTTTAGTATGTTTCCCAGAGCCGCCTCGCTTCCCGGGTAGATATATGCGGTGTCCAGGTAATTCACGCCGCCGCCGATTGCCGCCATAAGCTCTTTTTCAGCTTTTTCCAGGTCTATGCCGCCGCCCTTTCTCGTAAAGCGCATACAGCCGTAGCCTAAGATGGATAGCTTGTTGTGGTACTTGTCTTCTCTGTATTGCATGAGGATACCTCTCACAATTTATTTATCAGCACTTTCTTTCCTTCAAACGCAAACCCATAGCAACGCACCTGATCCGGCAGCATCCCTTTCGCCCGGAACACAGCCGCATAATCTGCCGCCTGGATCTGCTCCAAAGCCCGCTCTGCCGTCTCGGACAATTCCCTTTCCTCCGCCGGATCGAACACCTTGAACTCCAGGATCATCCCGTCATCCTCCTTGCGCAGAGGCTCCAGCAGCACATCACATCTGCCATACCCGCTTTCTCTGTTGGAGGAAACTACATACCGGTCTGCAAGCTCTACCAGAAGCCCCAGAACAAAACCGTGGTAAAAGCGTTCTGGTTCCGCTGCCGACGGCTTTCTTCCCGAATCAAAATAGCTGAACGTCCGAAGCGCAACCCTGTTCATATAGCCGTTCATCGCTTTCAGGTCATCATCAAGGAGCGCTTTGATAAATCCATTATAATCAGAAGACGCTTTACCAAACCATCTGCGTATCATAGCCCGGAACATCAACTTTACTTCCTGATTTGTAAGCTTGAGCTCATACTCACGTTCTCCCTCCATGCCGCCTGCCTTTGTTTCTTTAAGGCCTACGACCTTCAGATACCCCGCTGCAAGCAGCAGACTCCAGACCGCATGCTCATCCTCGCCCAGCTGATCATATATGATCTGTTCATCCAGCATGGTTCTCAGGCTCTCCCCTTTCAACAGCTTTTCAAACGCCTGCTTGATCTCCGGATTCCCTTCCCGTATCAGCTTCCCCACAAGACTGTTAGAGCTTGTATTTGCCCAGTAAGCATCCAGCCTTTTTTTATCCAGGAAATTAATAATGGACCACGGATTATACATATCGGAAACTCGGCCAAAACAAAAGCCATTATACCATTGCTTCACATCCGCTTTCCATTCAGACAGACCGTATCCATCGAGGGCGGCAAACACCTCCTGCTCCGTAAACCCGAAGCTCTCCGCATATTTTTCGGAGGTGGTCGTCACAATTTCCAGATGGTTTAGATCGGAGAAAATAGATTCTCTGCTGACCCTCGTGATGCCCGTCATAATCGCGCGCTCCAGATATGGATTCGTTTTAAATGTAGAGTTAAACAGATTTCTTAAGAAAGCAGCCAGCTCGTCCCAGTACCCATGTACATACGCCTCTTGCATCGGCGTGTCATATTCATCCAGGAGAATAATAGATTTTTTTCCATAATAGCGGCACAGATATTCTGACAGAAGCTTTAGAGACAGGGAGGCCATATAATCCTCCATATCCTCAGATATCTTTTGGAAGTCCGCCTTTTCTCTGTTGTCAAGCACATTCCCTTCCAGCAGGAAATCATACTGGCTATACAGGATCTGAATCAGCTTGCAGATTTTCTTCCGCGTTTCTTCAAAGCTTACTTCCTTCACATCAGCAAAGCTAAGAGCGATAACGGGAAACGTGCCCTGCAATTCATGATAGGCGTCATCCCGCCATACGGAAAGACCCTCGAATAAATCGGCCCTGTCAGAATATGACACGGAAAAGAACTGCTCCACCATACTCATATTTAATGTCTTTCCAAAACGGCGCGGACGGGTGATCAGCGTAACACTGTCCCCGTTATCCCACCATTCGCGGATGAACTCTGTCTTGTCAATATAAAAATATTGGTTCTTTCGTATTGTCTCAAAGTTCTGATGTCCGATTGCCACTGTCCCAGCCATGATACATCCACCGCCCTTTTCACATCCGCGCGAAATCTGCCTCGGGCCGCGCTACGCCTCGTCAATCGCTTTCCCGATATCGTGCCGCATATACTTGTTGTCAAACTGCACCCATTCCGTCGCCGCGTAAGCGTTCGCCCTCGCTTCCTTCAGATCCTTCCCCTTCGCGGTCACGCCCAGCACACGCCCGCCGTTTGTCACGATCCGCCCGCCGTCGAGCTTCGTCCCCGCGTGGAAGCAGTAATATCCCTCATGCTTTTCAAATTCCTCAAGCCCGGATATCGGAAGCCCCTTGTCATATTTCACCGGATAGCCCTCGCTCGCCAGCACGACGCACACTGCCGCATTATCCTCAAACTGCAGGTCGATCTGGTCTAAGGTGCCGTCAATGCACGCCTCCACTACATCGATCAGGTCATTTTTCATCCTCGGAAGCACAACCTGCGCCTCCGGATCACCGAACCTCGCGTTGTACTCCAGAACCTTCGGCCCGTCCTGCGTGAGCATAAGCCCGAAGAAGATCACACCTTTGAACGGCCTGCCTTCCGCTCTCATCGCGTCTACTGTCGGCTGGTAAATGTATTTCTGGCAAAACTCATCTACTTCCTTTGTATAGAACGGGCTTGGAGAAAATGTCCCCATCCCTCCGGTATTTAAGCCCGTATCCCCGTCGCCCGCGCGCTTGTGGTCCTGCGCGGAGGTCATGGTCTTGATCGTGCTGCCGTCCACGAAAGAAAGCACGGACACCTCGCGCCCGGTCATGAATTCCTCGATGACCATCTCATTTCCCGCGTCGCCGAATTTCTTATCGAGCATGATCGTCTTAACGCCCTCTTTTGCCTCCTCCGGCGTGTTGCAGATCAGGACCCCCTTGCCGAGAGCCAGTCCGTCGGCCTTGAGGACAATGGGATATTTTGCCGTCTCAAGGTACGCAAGCGCCTTGTCCGCGTCCGTGAAATTCTCATAGGCGGCTGTCGGGATATGGTATTTTTTCATCAGATCCTTTGAAAATGCTTTCGAGCCCTCCAGGATCGCCGCGTTCTTCCTCGGCCCAAACGCGCGGATCCCGGCGGCCTCCAGCTCATCCACCAGCCCGCCCACAAGCGGGTCGTCCATCCCTACGATCACAAGGTCAACTGCCTTTTCCTTCGCAAAGGCGACAAGCCTGCCAAACTCCATCGCCCCGATCGGCGCGCACTCGGCATACTCCGCGATCCCGGCGTTGCCCGGCGCGCAGTAGAGCTTATCCACCCGGCTGCTCTTCGCCGCGCAGTACGCGATCGCGTGCTCTCTCCCACCGCTTCCGACTATCAGTACCTTCATCTTAAATCCCATCCTTCCTGTGAATCCACCACTGCCACCGCGCCGTCCTGCACGACTATCCTATGATCCTGCCACTGTTACCGCGCCGTCCTGCACGGCTATCCTATGATCCTGCCACTTTTGCGGCGCTGGTGTCTGGCGCCTGAAAATCAGCGGAATTTGCAATCAGATTAACCGCCTCCGGGAGCAGCTTCCACTCTGCCTGCTCCATCACGCGCCGCTGCAGGATCTCCGGCGTGTCGCCCGGCTCTACCTCTACCGCCTTTTGCAGAAGGATCGGCCCTGTGTCCGTCCCCTCGTCCACGAAATGAACCGTCGCGCCCGTCACCTTCACGCCGCGCGCAAGCGCCGCCTCATGCACCTTAAGCCCGTAATAACCCGTTCCGCAAAAAGACGGGATCAGCGACGGGTGGATGTTGATGATGCGGTTCGGATATTTCCTCACCATTTCCGGTGGGATGACGACGAGGAAGCCCGCCAGCACGATAAGGCCGGGCTCCAGCTTATCCACTTCTTCTAAAAGACGGCTGTTAAATGCGTCTCTGGACGCGAAATCCTTCGGGGAAATGCATAAATGCCTGATCCCATGTCTCTTCGCGCGCTCCAGCGCATACGCATTTTTATTATTGCTTATGACCCCCGAAAGCCGGGCGTTCGTAATCCGCCCGTCCTCTACCGCGTCAATGATCGCCTGGAGGTTCGTCCCGCCGCCGGAGACGAGGACCACTACATTTAACATAATTCCACTCCCTTTTCTCCAGCCTCGATGTGGCCTACGACGTAAGGCTCATCGCCTGCCGCTTTCGCAGCTTTTATCGTCTCTTCTGCGTCTGCGGGGTCAACCGCGACGATCATCCCAAGCCCCATATTGAACGTATTGTACATCATATGCTCTTCAATATTGCCCTCTTTTGCAATCTTTGTGAAAATGGGCGGAACCGGATAGCTGTCCTTTTTTACCACGGCTCTTACGCCGTCACGCAGCATCCGGGGAATGTTCTCATAGAAGCCGCCCCCGGTAATGTGTGAGCAGGCCTTTACCGTCACGCCGGCATTCCTGATATTCTGAAGCGCCTTTACATAGATCCTGGTCGGGGTAAGGAGCGCTTTTCCAAGCGTGCAGCCGAGATCCTTACAATAGGTGTCCAGAGACTCCCTCGTGATCTCAAATACCTTGCGGACAAGGGAAAATCCGTTGCTATGTACGCCCGACGAAGCCAGCCCGATCAGGACGTCGCCCGCTTTTAAGCTCTCGCCGGTAATCATGTCCTTCCTGTCGCAGACGCCCACCGCGAATCCGGCAAGGTCGTATTCCTCCTCCGGCATCAGTCCCGGATGCTCCGCCGTTTCCCCGCCGATCAGCGCCGCGCCGGAGAGTATGCAGCCCTCCGCCACACCGCTTACGATCGCGGCGATCTTCTCCGGGTAATTCTTCCCGCACGCGATATAATCAAGGAAGAATAGCGGCTCACCACCCGCACAGATAATATCGTTCACGCACATCGCCACCGCGTCGATCCCGATGGTGTCATGCTTATCCATGACCATCGCAAGCTTCACCTTCGTCCCGCATCCGTCCGTGCCAGACAGCAGCACCGGATCCTCCATCTCCTTAATCTTCGCCAGCGAAAAAGCGCCGGAAAAACCGCCAAGCCCACCGATCGCCTCCGGGCGCATGGTTTTCTTTACGTGCTCCTTCATAAGCTCTACCGCTCTGTAGCCCGCCTCGATATCAACGCCCGCTTTCTTGTAATCCATAATGCCCTCCTTGTCCACTCCTTTGTTGCCCTCCGCAGCCGTACAGGTGGAAATGTTTATATCGCGGCGAGATACGCTTCATAACCCACCTCGTCAAGCTTCGCCGCTTTCGCCTGCACCGTCTCCTTCATCTCTTCCGTGTAAGCCTTTAACCTTTCCAGCAAAGCGCTGTCGGAAACCGCGAGGATTTTCGCCGCGAGGATCGCCGCATTCATGCCGCCGTCGATGGCGACCGTCGCGACCGGGATGCCAGGCGGCATCTGCACGATGGAAAAGAGTGCATCCTCCCCGGCCAGATTCTTCCCAGATAGCGGCACGCCAATGACCGGCATCGGGAACAGCGCCGCGCACATCCCCGGGAGATGCGCCGCCATGCCCGCGCCCGCGATGATGACGCGTATCCCTTTCCCCTCCGCGGCCTTCGCCCACTCGAAAAAGACGTCCGGCTCGCGGTGCGCGGAGATAATCGTCATCTCATAATCGATCCCCAGCTTCTTAAGCATCGCCGCCGCCTTACTCATGACCTTCAGGTCGGAGTCGCTTCCCATCACAATCCCTACTTTTGGCATCCTTTATCTCCCTTCGTCCCTTTTTTCCAGAATCGCCGCCACAGCCGAGCACGCCGGGCAATCACAGTATTTCCCGCCCGCTGCCTTGACCTCTTTCGCGTGATCCGCTACATGCTTCGCCGCATCAGCCCCGAAGACCCGCGCCCCCGCCTCGGACTCTGCAAATGCAATCAGCCCGTCAACTGGCATAATGTCCTCTTCAAGCTCCGCAAAATAACGCCCTGTTACTTCCTCCTCCCTGTCCGTACCGACCGCAGCAAGCCACTCCTTCGCTGCCGCCTTCGCCTCTGCGCTGCAGGACGGCGCGTCAATCAGTTCATGAGTTTTCTCAACGATAAAATCTACTGTCTCTTTGTTCATCTCAGGCTCCTCCTTTTTTTCTGTAAAACTTTCTTTGATGTTGGGGTCAAAAC
>CAZFSW010000061.1:0-7141 GCA_964521655.1 uncultured Dorea sp. | reverse complement strand
ATAGAGATGCCGATCGTCAATCTTTCGGGACAGGCGGTAGATTTTCATGTAGTGTGGGCGGCGGTCCGCTCTTTTATCAGGCGGTATGGTTTCCAGGAGGATAAGTGGGACGAAAATGGCGTCTGCTACAGCGCGACGGACGATCTAACCGGCGACAATCTGTCTTTTGACTGCTCCTACAATAATCTGGAGCTTTCCCTGGGACGTTCAGAGCGCATTCAGGAGCTTGAGCGGCGGTTCCGCGAATATGTCGCCTGCCTGAATCAAGAGCTTCAGAAAGCAGGGCATCTTCTTACCGGATTGGGGATCAACCCGAATCATGCTGTAAACCGGAAAGACTATATCCCCTCCGAGCGTTACCGTATGCTTGAGCGGTATCTGCTCAGCTCAGGAAGCTGGAACATTCCCATGTATTTTCATCCATATCCTGACTTTGGCGCATTTTCCAGCGCATCCCAGGTGCAGCTTGATGTAAAACGGGAGAATCTGGTTGCGGCGCTGAAGGGCTTCTCCCTTGTCGAGCCAGTCAAGGCAGTTCTGTTCAATAATTCAGTCCTGTCTGCAAAAAGTAATGTATTGTGCGCCAGGGACGGCTTGTGGGAATACAGCACGCATGGGATCAATCCGCATAATGTCGGGATGTATGACTGCGAATTGCAAAGCGTGAACGACCTGCTGGAATATATCTGCACCACCTCCATCTTCTGCACCGAGCGGGACGGGCGGTATATCCACTTTAAGCCCATCCTGATTACGGAATACCTGGAAATGGAACAGGCAGAGGGCGAATATTACAGCAACGGGACCTACTGCCCTGTGGTCTTTAAACCGGACATCGACGACATCAAGTATCTGCGCACCTATAAATTTGAGGATCTGACCTTCCGCGGAACGATTGAATTCCGCAGTGTATGCTGCCAGCCGTTCAAGGATGCAATGACCGTGGCAGCATTCCATACGGGCCTGATGAATGACCCGCAGAAGCTGGTCACATTACTGGAAGCTGACCATACATTGTACCATCATGGATACTCTGCTACAGAGCTGCGCAAGCTGATGAATGGCGTAACATGGCCGGGATATATTGACAGGGAGGCGCTCAGGGCCTTGTGCTGTTCCGTATTAGACCTGGCAAAAGAGGGGCTTGCCCTCCGGGGCTATGGCGAGGAAACATATCTGGACCCGCTTTACACACGCGCCATGACGCTGTGCTCTCCAGGAAGAACGGTGCTGGAAAACATGAGGATGGGCGCGCCGATGGAACCGCTGATAGAGGAGTATGCCTCTTTTTGACTGGGAAAGGATGGATTTTATGAAAAGCCTGCTGATTAAGGATACTACAAGAGAGGAACGGGAGCAGATCATCCGGCAGTCGCTGGACTGCGGCGGCGGCTGCGAGAACTGTTCCTCCTGCTGGCTTGGCGGCGGCAATCCATATCATATGTACCAGGCGTACATTGACGGCAAGAAAGAGATCGCAGAAATCAATATGGAATATAATGCAAGATACCTGCGCGGATAAAGAGGCAGATAAGGAGGGCAATCACTATGGCAAAAAAGGAGAATCCATTCCAGGGGTATGATATTACGACGCAGGCGGTGCATACAGGCACTGGCTATGACGCGGAGACAGGGGCGGTAAGGCGGCCGCTGCATATGGCGAACAGCTACAAGCTGCCGGACGATTTATCGCAGGTCAACTACTCATCCACAGATCTGCTGATGTATGCGAGAAACGGCAATCCGAACCAGCACTGGCTTGAGGAGAAGATTGCGGCCCTGCATGATGCGGACGACGCGATCGTCCTCGCAAGCGGCGTGGCCGCACTGCACGCTCTTTTCTGGACGCTCTTAAAATCAGGGGACCGCGTAGTATATCCGAACGTAAGCTATATGGCGGTTTACCGGATGTTCCATGAACTTTTCAACCGGAAGTTCAATGTGGAAACCGTGATGGTGGATATGACGGATCTGGATGCGGTGAAGAAAGCAATCACGCCAGGAACGCGCCTTGTGCATATCGAAACGCCTGACAATCCGACGGTTGGCGTCACCGATATTGCAGAGGTCGCCCGGATCGCCCATGAAAATGGCGCGGTACTTTCTGTAGACAATACCTTTGCCTCTCCTTTGAATCAAAAGCCGCTTGAGCTTGGTGCGGATTTCGTCGTCGAGGCGCTCACGAAATTTCTCAACGGGCATGGAGACGCACAGGGAGGCGCGATCCTATCCAATGACCTGGAAACAATGGAACGCATCCGCTACGAGGCTCAGGTCAATGTCGGCTCCGTCATCAGCCCGTTCAATGCATGGCAGATATTCCGGGGCTCTGTTACCTTCCCTCTGCGCATGCAGAGGATCAATGAATCAGCGCAGAAAATAGCCGAATGGCTGGCGCAGAGGGAAAATGTCACATTTGTCTCTTATCCGGGGCTTCCAGATAATCCGGGGCATACGCTTGCAAAAAGACAAATGAAAAACGGATATGGCGGCGTAATTTCCTTCGGTGTGGAGGCAGACGACAAGACAGTGGAGCGTTTCTGCGCAAAGCTTCATATCATTACCTTTGCGGTTTCCCTCGGACACGATGAGAGCCTGATCTTCCCGCAGCCCAGCTATGATGAGCGGATCAATCTGTATCCCGAAAGATTCCGAAAGGGATTTATACGTTTTAGCGTCGGTCTTGAAAAGCCGGAGGATATTATCCGTGATCTGGACCAGGCGCTTAAGGCTGTCGGATTGTAAAAATATCGTTTGCCCCTACTGCGTGGCATCCGATTTGTCCACCCCCAGATACGGGAATATCTCCGCCATAATGTCCGCCGCAAGCCCCGGCGCGAGCTTCCCGTCCGACGGGTTCAGGGAATTCACCTCGTCGATGGCCACATAGATCACGACCTGCGGATTCTCCTGCGGCGCGTATCCGATGAAGGAAAGCACATATTTCTCATTGCCGCGGGGGAGCTTTTCTGCTGTCCCGGTCTTGCCGCCCACATCATAGCCCTCCACAGCGGCGGCAGAGCCGGTTCCCTCCGACACGACGCCCAGCATATAATCCTTCACGATATCGCCCGTTTCTTTGGATATTGTCTTTTTAATCAACACAGGGTCTATATTTTCCGTGACATTGCCATTTTCATCCTGAATCTGCTTCACTACATGGGGCTCATAATAGTTCCCGCCGTTCACAAGGGAACAGAAGGACGAGGCGAGCTGCACCATAGTCACATTGAAATTCTGTCCGAATGCGTTGGTCGCAAGGCTGGCGTCATCCATATTGTCCGCGTTGTAGATAAGCTCTTCCGTAGACGCCTCCCCCGGAAGGTCGATCCCGCACAGCTCCCCGAAGCCGAAGATCTTCTGATAGGCAACGAACTGATCGACCCCGATCTGCTGGCCAATCTGCATCAGTCCTACATTGCAGGAATTTTCTACCACCTGCTTCAGGGTCTGCGTGCCATGCCCGTCCAGGTTGTTGCAGTGGATATCGTGATCGCCAACATGGAGCATCCCATAGCAGCTATATGTCTCTTCCCCTGTCAGGACGCCAAGCTCCAGCCCCGCCGCCACAGTGAATGGTTTTATCGTGGAGCCCGGCTCATAGGTGGAGCTGACGCAGAAATTATTCCAGAGCGAATTGAGCGTATCCAGTTTCTCCTCATCGCTCATCGCGCTTAGCTGCTCCTCGGTATAGTACTGCGTCAGGTCGCGCGGATTGTTCAGATCGTAATTCGGGTAGGACGCCTGCGCCAGAATCTCCCCATTCTGGGGATTCATGACAATCACTGCAGTATTCTTGCTGCCTTCCCCCGTCCACGCGCTGTTTTTGTGCTCCTCGTTAAACGCGAGGATATGCTTTTCCACGATCTCCTGCACCTGCAGGTCGATCGTCGAGACAACCGTGCTGCCGTTCTCCGGCTCCTTCACGGTCTTCTCGTAAATGGAATCCTCATCCTGATAACCGTACTCCCTGCCGTCCGTCCCATTTAAAACCGAGTTGTAATATGCCTCGATCCCGTTGCTTCCTACATTGCCGTCAACCGTAAAGCCCAGCACGTCGCTCGCCAGAGTGTTATACGGGTAGGTGCGCACATAGTCCTCCTCCAGCCATATCCCGTTCACATCCGGATAGTTCTCATCGTCCTCGTCAATTGCCTCGAACTCCTTTGCCTTCGCATAGTCAACTCCCTTTTCCAGAACCTCATACCGGGAAGTGGGGTTCTTGTCTATCACCTCGCGGACGGTCCCGCCGTCCAGCCCGAAGCAGTCCTCGAGTACCCTGATCGTGGGCTCCTTATACCTCTCGTCGCTGAGCATGACCTTGACATCCAGTATCACATTGTAGACGCGGGTACTCGTGGCAAGCTTGATCCCAGTGCGGTCCACGATGTCTCCCCGCCTGAACGGGATGATGCGGCTCCCGTACTGCTGCTGGTCCAGAACCGCCTTAGAATACTGATCTCCCTCAGAGGCATTAATATAAGTGATCCTCCCCACTAAACCAATAAAAGCCAGTATAATCCCCAGGAAGAGGAGCGCCAGCTTTTTTTTCATCAATTCATTAAATTTTCTTTTAAATGTCCTCTTTGCCTTTCTCGCCATCCTGCCACCTAATCCGATTCATCAGCGGTTACGCCGTCCTCTGGGATTTCCTTATACTGCTTCACATAATCTGCGGACGGGCTCTCGTATTCCACGATCTGGTCTTCCGACGCGTAGACCATGCCCAGGCTTTCCTGCGCCCTCTCGCGGATTTCTTCCAGGTTCACAGCGTCCATCACGGAATTGTATCTGGTGTTATTTTCTTCCCTGATATCCGCCAGCTCTTCCTGCAGGCTTGTAATCTCCTGGGAGCGGCTTGCAATCCTCGACTGGAGTTTCACATAATTCACGCACACAACAAGCGCAAGGACTGCCGCCACGGTGAGGAATACCACGTAGCCCGAATTCATATAGAGCGCACGGCGGCGGTTCTGCCTGACCTGGCTGCTTGCGTGCCTTTTTCTTCTCCTGCTCTCCCTGTCCTGGTCTTCCCTTTCCCTGTCGGGCTCATATACCGGTTTAGGCGCGGTGTTTCCGTATACATACATCGGTCTTCTCGCTGCCACTTGTGTCCACCCCCTTATCTGTTTATGACCTGAAAAACTGTCCTTGAATCACTTGTACATCTGACTTGTCCCAATCCGGGCAGCCTGTGTTGTCATCAGTCATAATCTCCCCGTTCAAATATCCGAAGCTTCGCGCTCCTTGCGCGGCTGTTCTCCTCGCACTCCTTGCTGCCCGGCAGTATGGGCTTCTTCGTCACGACTCTCCCCTTCGGGACGTTTCCGCATACGCACACCGGGAAATCCGGTGGGCAGGTGCAGGGATTTTCATTCCTGCAAAACGCCTTTTTCACGATCCGGTCCTCCAGCGAATGGAAGGTGATAATGCAGAGCCTCCCGCCCGGATTCAAAAGATCGATCATATCATCCAGAGATCCCTCCAGCGCCTCCAGCTCCCCGTTCAGTTCAATCCGGATCGCCTGGAAAGTACGCTTCGCCGGATCTCCCGGACGCTTCCTGTATCTCATGGGAATGGACTGCCTGACGATATCGGCAAGCCTCCCCGTCGTCTCAATGGACGCTCTGCCGCGCTCCCGGACGATATTCCTTGCAATGTTCCCTGCAAACCTATCTTCCCCATAATCCCGGATTACGCGGCAGAGTTCTGTCTCACTGTACGCATTGACAATGTCCCTTGCCGTCTTCTCCTGACGTGTATCCATCCGCATATCCAAGGGTGCATCTCTGCGGTAGGAGAATCCCCGTTCTGCCGTATCTAGCTGAAAAGACGATACGCCCAGATCAAGGACGATCCCATCGGCTCTGTCAATGCCTGATCCGTGGAGCAGCGGCTTCATATCACGGTAATTGCTCCTCACCACCGTAACTCTCCCCCCGAAGCCGCTCAGTCGCTTCCCTGCGGCCTCGATCGCCGCAGCGTCCTGGTCAATTCCTACAAGTCTCCCCTTACCTGAGAGGCGCCTGCATATCTCGTAAGCATGTCCGCCTCCGCCGAGCGTGCCGTCCACATAGACGCCGTCCGGCTTAATCTTCAGTCCGTCAACAGTTTCCTCAAGCAGTACAGGCTTATGTCTGAATTCCATACCATCTCCCCTTAGATACGGAACCCGCTCTCTTCCATATCCGATGCGATATCTTCAATGTGGAGCTCTACCTCCGTGTTCTTCTCTGACCACCGGGCCTTGTCCCAGATCTCGGCGCGCTTCCCCATGCCGATAAATACGACCTCCTTGTCAAGTCCCGCATAATCTCTGAGTACAGAAGGAATCAAAGTCCTTCCCTGCTTGTCAAGATCCCCGTCTGTCGCGCTCCCCTGAAAAAAATACGCGAAAGAACGGGCTTTCTTGTCTGTGGTGGTTGGCAGGGCGTTCAGCTTCTCTTCAAAGGCTTCCCATTCATCTCCGGGATACACATACAGGCAGTTCTCCATCCCCTTCGTTATGACGAAATTTTCCCCCAGATCGTCACGGAACTTTGCAGGGATGATAAGCCTCCCCTTTGCGTCAATATTATGACTGTACTCCCCCTTTAACATCTGTTACCACCTCGAGCCACTTTTCACCACTTTTCACCACTTAGACCCATTGTAAACTAATTCTTTTTGGATTTCAACCCCCTTTTTTAATTTTGGCCAAAAAAAAGAAACAGACATATGCCTGTCCCCTTTGTCGCGCTATTTTTGCATGCTTCCCGTTACTTCCGCTTCCGGGGCTTCTCTTTTTGCTGTCCGGCTACTGGGCTGTCTCGTCCTGTGCGGCCTCCGTCCCCGCTTCTTCCGCAGCTTCCGCCTCCGCTGCGGCCGCGGCCGCCTCGTCAATATCCTGTGAAAAGCTGTCAAAAGCCTGATAATCGACCTCCGCCGTCAAAGGCTCCTTATTGGAATCATAGACGTCATACGCCGAATACCCGATCCAGCCGATCAAAAGAAGCCCGATGACTGCTACCACGCACCTGCGGGCGGCATTCTCCAGCTTCTCCTTCTTCATGCTCTTCTTCCGGTTCGCTTTTTCCTTTTTATATCTGTCCACTTTCTCCTGGCTCATTGGCTGTAACTTCCTTTCAGAATCCTATGCTAC
>CAZFSW010000060.1:0-7150 GCA_964521655.1 uncultured Dorea sp. | reverse complement strand
GGGCGGTATTTCTTCATCAGCGAAAGGAACACCTTGAACCCCTGATGCGGCAGATCCTCCCCGTCGTTGAGCTGATAGGCGGGCGCGTGCGTCACCAGGATGTCGAACCCGCGCCGCCAGAACAGCTTAGGCTTAAGCCTCCTCACCCGCGCCGCCATCTCAAAGTCCGTGTACTGGTACTTCCCAGAGCTATAGCGCATGGAGCCGCCAAGCCCCAGGATGCGCACGCCCTTGTGTACATAGAGCTTATCGTCGATGCAGATGCACCCGTCCGGCGGGCGCCTGTCATATTTTTCATCATGGTTCCCATGCACATACAGGACCGGGATCGAAGTCAGCGTGGTGAGAAAAGACAGATATTCCGGCGCCAGGTCGCCGCAGGAGATGATCAGGTCCACATCCTTCAGTTTGCTTTTTTCAAAATAATCCCACAGATAAGCTGATTCCTCATCCGCAACCGCAAGTATCCGCATACATCGCTTACCCCTCTTTTTTCCTGACTCCCTGCTGCGCCACTGCCGGGATCGCATGCTCCTGCAGTTCACTTTTGGCGGGGATGGAGCCGATCACATTCTCTGCGAGCCAGTCCATCTTCGCCACCTGCTCCGGGGTAAGGCTCGCGTCCGGGTCGCCCTGGATCACGCCCTCCTGCGAGTACAGGACGCCCGAGAACGGGTTGAACTCCCCTCTGCTGATGGTATCCTTGAGAAGATAGACCAGCCTCTGTGTGCCGATTGGAAGGTTCTTGGAGCATACCACGTCGATGACGCCGGAGGACATTCCCCACCAATAGTTGATCGCTTTCTTCTCCGGCGCCTTGTCGTCCTGCTTCCATGTGCCGTCCATAATCGTGCGCACCAGCCGCTCATAGAACTTCCCCCACTCCCAGAGCGGCATGGCGAGGCTCCTGGGCCACCCATCCTCCAGCGTGTAGAGTCCGAAATACCGCGAGGAATCCTCCGGGATCACCATGTCGATGCCGGAGATACAGCCTGCCCCCGTCCTTCTGATATTTTCATAGATATCGCGGTCCTTCATCGACGACCATTCCAGATATACCTTCGTGCGGGGATTGATCATCTTCGCCCCCAGCGCGAATGCGTTGATGTTCGCAATCGTGCCGTAAATGGGCAAGTCTGCGATATACGCCGCCTTATTGTTATCCGCCATCGCCCCCGCGACGGCGCCCATCAGGAACTTTGCCTCGTGCATACGCGCGTAGTAGGTGCGGATATACCGGTGCGACGTATTCAGCGAGCAGTTCAGGATGCGCACCTCCGGGTTGGCGATGGCAGCCTTTACACTCGCCTGCACGAAAGCGGGCGTCGTCGTGAACACGATATCGCAGCCCTCCTCGATCGCCTTGTCGATCATCTCCTCCGCCGTGTTTTCCGTCACATTGTCATAATAGATCGTACTGACCTTATCGGGGAACACCTGCTCCAGATAGAGCCGCCCCAGCTCGTGGGCGTAAGTCCAGGCGGAGGAGCCCGCCGTCTTCCCATAGATAAACCCGATTTTAAGCTTCGTCATCCCTGTCGGGAGAAGCAGGCTCAAGAGTGTCTTTTTTTCTTCGGACGGGTCAAGCTTTAAGTCCACCGCCTTCTTTTTATCAAGAAGCCCGAACTCCTCCCACGCATCCGCAACCAGCGTTTTAAGCTCCTTCGTGGTCATCGCGCAGATGTCCCGGTATCCGTATAGCCCGGCAAATGCAAGGAACGCGTCCCCCACAGTGCCAGAGACCCTGCTGTCCTTCCGCTCCTGCATGTTTTCCTGGTATTCTGCGGCAAACCTCCGATAAATGGAGCTGAACGTCAGCTTATCCTCATCCGTCCACTGCTCCCCCGGCTCTTTTTTGACCGCCGCCTGCAGCTTTGCAAAGCTGCCCTCCTCGGAAAACCAGATATAATTGATCTTCGACGCCTCGTAAAAATCGAGAAATTCATAGTAGATTTTATTTTCCTTCTCCTGCGTGCGCCTGGGGACGATCCTCGTCACAGTCCCGGGAATCGCCGCCACGCCAAAGAATTTCATGACGCTGACCCTTTTATTGCCCTCCAGCACGTAGAATTTATTCATGTATTCATACGCCTTGATCGGTTCCCGGATTCCTTCTGCTACGTGGCTTGTGGAAAGGCTCGCCCACTTCGTGGCAAATTCTGTGCCCTCCCTTAAAATCGGCATAAAATTCGCCGCAAACGCGCTGCTTCTCCCGCCCGTCTTCGTTCCCACGATCTGATCTGCCGGAATCTGCACCAGCCCCAGGGAAACCTCGGAATAGCTCCCCCTTCCGGGCAGGATATCATCCAGCACCTGGAGCGTCGGCTGCATGCCGTGAAGCATCCGGTACTGATAGTCCTTTTTTCCAAGCCTGTACGCATTTCTGTAATCCGCTAATGACATAATCTGCCTCCCCTACAGTTTCAGCCCCCGATATCGATTTACGCAGGCAAAGATCTCCTCTCTTCTTGGAAGCGCCAGGTTTCCCGGAAGATATTCGCCGTCACAGACGGCCTCAAAGCCCTTCTTCTCCAGCGCGCGCGCCAGCTCCTCCACCGTCTCCTGTACGGTCGCCTTTCCGTCGAGCATATGCTCCTCCATATATTTAAGCAGATATCCGAGGCACGTTAGCTGCTCGTAATCCGCAAGCTGCTCCACATATCTTAGATCCACCGTCTCATGATTCAGCTGCACACCGTCCTTCCCCATCGTCTTGATCTTAATCCTTCCCTTGTGGACGATGCCCGCATTGCGTCTGGGCCTGCGCTCAAAGGACGGCTCGTGGATCCTCTCCTGCGGGAGCTCCAGCGCGGGGTATTGCGCCGCCGCCTCCTTCGCCCTCGCCGTAATCTCGCGCGGCACATAGCGGTCCATCTGGATCACTGTGTCCGCCACCTGGAAATACGCCCCCGAGCTGCCCGCCACAAGCACTGTTGAGACGCCGCGAAGCTCGTACAGGTCGCGCATCCTCTCAATAAACGGCGTGATCGGCTCCATATCCCGGTGGATGACCTGCTGCATCAGTTCATCGCGCACCATGAAATTCGTCGCGCTCGTATCTTCGTCGATGAAAAACGCGCTTGCGCCCGCCTCCATCGCCTCCACCACGTTCGCCGCCTGCGACGTGCTGCCGCTCGCGTCCTCCGTGGAAAATGCTTTCGTGTCCTTCTTATTTGGCAGGTCGTTGATAAACATCGAGATATCCGTGCGCTTGATGCTGCGCCCGTCCTCGGCGCGGATTTTCACTGCGTCTGCATCCGTCACCACATATTCGCGGCCGTCCCCCGCGATATGCGGGTAGATGCCCATCTCCAGCGCCTTTAGAAGCGTGGATTTCCCATGATAGCCGCCGCCCACAATGAGCGTAATGCCCTTTTTGATCCCCATCCCGGTAATCTTTCCCCTAAAGGGAAGCTCCATCGTCACCTCCAGCGATTCCGGGGAGGTAAATGTGACCGCCCCGCGCATCGGGCGCTGGGACACGCCGGATTCCCTCGGCAATACCGAGCCGTTGGCGACAAACGCCACCAGCCCCATCGGTTCCAGCCTGCTCCTGATGTACTCCCGGTCCTCGGCAAGCTCCATCACCTTCTCCGTGCGCGCCGGGTCCAGGCTCCGATAGAGCAGTGCGTTCTCCACGCACTCCGGCAGGAAATCAAACAGGATCTTCATGAGCTCCCTCGCGTTGATGGTCCTTCCGTTCGCCGGGAACCCCGCCTCAAAGCGCAGGATGACCTGCCCGTCCGCCGGATTCACCGTACATGCGCTTCGTTCCAATATCTCCTGCCCGCATCTGGTCACGGACAGGATGCCGCTCTTCCCGGAACCCTTCGCCTGAAAGGAATACTCCGCCGCCTGTTTCTCAAAATTTCTCGTCAGGTGATCCTGCAGCGCGACGCGCTTGTGCTTCTTATCGAACAGCCGCGCCGGAAACCCGGCAGTCCTCCCCGCCACCTCGACATGGAGCTTCGACGGGGCCGCGAACGGATCCCCCTGCACATGGTCGATGACCAGGATATACTTTCCAAAACGGTAACTGCCCTTCGTGCTTTTATACGCCGGATACCCCCTCCGGTCAATATTGTACAATAATTGTCTCAAATCCTCTGCTGTTTTCATATTAGTATGCCTTCGCCTCTTCCCTTGACAGCCAGAAGTGGATCCCCGTCGTGGAATCCTGCCATCTGTCTTCATTAAAATTTTTTACTTCCACCCACTGTCCCCTTTTGTAGACAAAATTCTCATCTACAAGGGACCAGGCCTCATCAAAGTTTTCCTTATAATCAAAGCTCTTGATCGTCAGCACCTTCGCCTTGCTGCACCTGCACGAGCGAAGCGTCGCCGAGGTCCGCTTGGCGTCCGCTGGTATCAGTAACTGCACCAGGCGGTCGTTGACGCATTTCTTATATCCGAGGAACGCCCCCTTTTCAGGGCAGTGGAGCCGGAACCACTTCGTACCCTCATCGGACATAATATCACTCAGGTCCGCGTGCTCCAACACCGCGCCGTAGAGGTCCGCTCCCCGGATATCACACTTTCGCATATCGCAGTAACGAAAAGACGCCGTCTTCATATTTCCGTCCCGGAAGGACGCCCCCCGCAGCGGGCAGCCGTCAAAGAGCGCATTTTCCACGCTCGCGCCGCTAAAATCCACGCCGTTTAAATCCACGTCCTGAAAAGAGCTGAGCGTAACGTCCGTCCCGCTTAAGTCCCAGCCGCTAAGGTCCATATCCCGGAACTCACATTCCCTGAGCGTAAGCTTCTCCCCGTCCTTTTTCCCGGAGAGCAGGGTCTTTAACTCTTCCTTTGTTATCTTCCTCATTTTCAATTCCCCATTTCCGGCTCCACATCTCTAAAGCTCCACGATCCTCGCCCGGTGATGGATAGCGGGCAGGAATTTTTTTAGCAGGTCCTGGGTCTTCATTTTCAGGTGGCTCGTATTGATTCCCGGATTGCAGCCGAACCACTCGCTGTCCGCCACCTCCTTATCAATGATCACCTGCACATAATCGTCCTCATCGTTTAGAAGCCCCGCGACGCTCGCCGAGCCCGGCGTCGTCCCCAGATGCTTAAGCATCTTCTCCGGCGGTGCGAACGACATATGGGACACGCCCAGCTTCCTGCTGAAGGCCGCCGTGTCGAACGCCTTACCCGCCGGCATCACCAGCAGGAAAAATGTGGTCTTCTTCTGGTTGCATAAGAACACGTTCTTGCGGATCTCTGTCCCGATTGCCTGGTCGATCGCCGCGCACTCCTCCATCGACGCCGCCGGGTCGTTGTCCACCCGCTCATAGGGGATCTGAAGCCTGTCTAAGGTCTCATACATCCTCCGCTCCAGCGGCGTCCGCTCGTCAGTGGGCGCGGTTGTCGTGATCTCGCTGATATACATGGCCATGTTCCTCTCTTTCCATCGTCTCTGTCTGGACATCGCATGATACAAAATACCTATTGACGCTTTCACCATCACCTAGTTTAACACGAATTGATATTTGTATCAATATTGGTTTTTGTATGTTTGATTGAACGATCGGGCAAAGCAGGGACGAACTGAAAAATAAATACCGGGAAAAACTGTAAGATGTTTTTCCCGGTATAGATACAGTCTGCCCTGCCTGCGCGCCCTCTAGCCGACTTTTCGGCACTCCATATATTTCCCCGCCGCGTCATTGATAGAATCGCGCATAATGATCATCAGCTCGTCAATCTGCTTTTTCGTCACGATAAGCGGCGGGATCATGCGGTTCACGCTGTCCCCGATAGCCGTGATCAGCGCCATACGCTCCAGGCAGCCGTGCTTCACTTCATTTGCGATCGGCAGGTCGTATTCACAGCCGACCAAAAGCCCGCGCCCTCTCGCCTCGGCTACATGGGGGAGCTTTTCAAGCTCCTGCTTCATATATTCACCCATCTTCCTGGCGTTGCCGCTTAAATCCTTGTCAAGGATCTCGGAAATCGAAGCATAGCCCGCCGCGCACGCAAGCGCGTGTCCGCCGTAGGTAGAGCCGTGGCTGCCCGCTCCGAGCGACTTCGCGACTTCCTTCGTCGCGCAGCACGCGCCAAGCGGCATCCCGCCGCCCATCGCTTTCGCCATAGACACTGCGTCCGGCTTCACCCCGTAGCCCATATAGGCCATCGGCGCCCCGGTGCGCCCCCATCCGGTCTGCACCTCGTCAAAGAGAAGCAGCATATCATGCTCGTCGCATAATCTCCGGAGACCCTCGATAAATTCCTGCGTTGCCGGATGCACGCCGCCCTCGCCCTGCACCGGCTCGATCATGATCGCAATGGTATGTTCCGTAATCCTGGAGGCAAAGTCCTCCAGATTATTATATTCCGCATAGGAAAAGCCCGGAAGCATCGGCTTGAAGCCTGTCTGGATGGCATTATCCGGCTGCCCGGTCGCAGACATCGCCCCATAGGTCCTGCCGTGGAAACCATGCTTCGCCGTGATGATGTGGTAGCGCTCCGGCCCGTAATGATCCACGCCGTATTTCCTCGCCATCTTGATCATACACTCGTTCGCCTCCGTCCCGGAGTTCTGATAGAAGATCTTATCCATCCCGATCGTATCGCAGATCTTCTTCGCCAGAAGCGCCTGCGGGATGGTGTACGGATAATTGAACGTATGTACAATATCCCCAAGCTGATCCCTGATCGCTTCCACGACCCTCGCGTTCCTGTTCCCGGGGCTGTTTACCGCGACGCCTCCGTAGAAATCCAGATAGGCGTTGCCCTCCTCGTCATACAGGTACATACCCTCCGCCCTCTCTGCGATGAAATCATAGCGCTCGTAGGTCTCCACCATGTACTTATTTACCATATCCTTCAATTCCTGTGCCGTAAGCCCTGTGTCCTTTAATCTCATTGCAGTCACTCCTTTATCCTTGATTTAATCTGCCTGCCCTGCGGGAAATGGGCCGCCCCGCAGCGGGGTGCGAAGCTCCTGAAAAAATCCCGTAAAACAGAAAAAACGCCGCATCTTTCGATACAGCGTCTTCGCTTTCAACTATCATAGTATATGCCTGAATTCCAATCCAGTCAATACCTTTTTTAAAAAAATAGTTATGCCTGACAATTAGTTATACTTGCGCTTCCTGGCAGCTTCAGACTTTTTCTTCCGTCTCACGCTCGGCTTCTCGTAATGCTCTCT
>CAZFSW010000059.1:5769-7242 GCA_964521655.1 uncultured Dorea sp. | reverse complement strand
CTAATAAATAGGCGAAAAATGAACATACTAAGATGGACGTCTATCATGGATGTCCGTCTTTTTTTATGCACAGGGAGCGTCAAGGAAGATCTGAGGCTAAAGCTTACGCCCCTGCGCGGCGGGCAGGTCAGAGGGATCTTTCCTGCCCGGTTTGATTTCATTGATATGTCGGAGGTGTGCGCGGATGGTTCGTTACTGGTATCGGAGAATCTTGATCATGGCCGTGGTGTTCACGGTGGCTGCAGGCGGCAGCTATTATGTAATCTGGGAGTATCAGGACAGCATGAGGGAGGAGGTGAGCGCCGGGGCCGGTTCGGATACGATGGTGATTCCCGGCGGTATGCCTGTGGGCATTTATCTGGAAACGGACGGCGTGATGGTGCTGGGGACGGAAGAAGTCACGGGAACGGACGGGATGGAGCACAATCCGGCAAAGCATCTGGTGAAATCCGGTGATTATATCACGGGCCTGAACGGGCGTGAGATTGACAGCAAATCCGAGCTTATCGAGGCGGTAGACGCCCTTGAGGAGGACGAGGTGGTGCTGACCCTGAAACGGGAGGGGGAGGAGATCCATATCAAGTTCAGGCCGGTGGAGTGCGGCGTGGGAGACTATATGCTCGGCATCTGGGTGCGGGATAATACACAGGGCCTGGGGACAGTTACATTTCTTACGGCGGACAGCAGCTTTGGCGCGCTGGGGCATGGCATCCACGACATTGACACGAACGAGCTGATGAATATCTCAGACGGGACGCTGTACCTCACAAGCATACGGGATATCCAGAAGGGAGAGGACGGCGTGCCGGGCGGCATGGAGGGAATTATCGTCTACAACCGCCTGAACGTGCTGGGTACGATCACGAAGAATACGGAGGTCGGCATTTTCGGGACGGTGGACCGGGTCAATGCGTTATTTACTGACCAGGAGCCGGTAGAGACAGCGTTAAAAGAAGAGATCGAGGACGGCCCCGCAGTCATCCGATGCGCGGTGGACGGAGAGATACGGGAGTACGATATCCAGATCACGGGCGTGAATTTTTATACAGGCGAAGTGAATAAAGGTATCACGATAGAGGTGACGGACGAGGAGCTACTGGCGAAGACCGGAGGGATCGTCCAGGGGATGAGCGGCTCCCCGATCATCCAGAACGGGAAGCTGATTGGCGCGGTAACCCACGTATTTGTCAATAATCCGACAAAAGGCTATGGGGTTTTTATAGAAAATATGTTGAAAGAAACAGAAAAATAGAAAAAATTGCAAAAGTTTGACGAAAGACAGGCTATTTTTACGACATTAATTTCTTGAATTGGAATATGACGAAATATATAATAAATTTACTGTATCAGTCCAGTGTCAAAGTATGGAGCAATCTGCGGACTTTGGCTTTAATTTAAGGAAAGAAGGAGGATTTATGGAAAATGGGAGAAATAGCCGTGGCAATCGCCGACGATAACGAAAGAATCCTGGAC
>CAZFSW010000059.1:0-5669 GCA_964521655.1 uncultured Dorea sp. | reverse complement strand
CTGGAATATAAAAACAGATAATGCTTTTCTTCTTGTGAAAAATGCGATATAATAAAAAATATCGTAAAGGTCGGGAGGAACAGGCAATGAAAAAAATACTTTTTGCAGCTTCAGAGGCAGTACCATTCATTAAGACAGGAGGGCTTGCCGACGTGGCGGGAACTCTGCCAAAGAATTTTGATAAGAAGAAATACGATGTAAGAGTGATGCTTCCCAAGTATATGTGTATGCAGGAGAAGTGGAAGGAGCAGCTTACATACCACAGCCATTTCTATATGGATTTAGGGTGGAGGACGCAGTATGTGGGCGTCCTGGAGACGCAGTATGAGGGGATCACATTCTACTTTATCGACAATGAATATTATTTTAACGGGTTCGCGCCCTACGGCGATATGTATGCGGATGTGGAGAAGTTCGCGTTTTTCTCCAAAGCGGTGTTAAGCGCCCTTCCGGTCATTAACTTCAGGCCGGACATCATCCACTGCCATGATTGGCAGACCGGGCTTGTTCCCGTATTCCTGGATAATTTCCGCTATTCTAATGAGTATTACCGCGGGATCAAGACGATCATGACCATCCACAACCTGAAATTCCAGGGAGTGTGGGACACCAAGCGCATCCGGGATATCACGGGCCTGCCGCAGTATTATTTCGCGCCGGACAAGCTGGAGGCGTATAAGGACGCCAACTTCTTAAAGGGCGGGATCGTGTACGCGGACCGGGTCACGACCGTGAGCAATTCCTATGCGGAGGAGATTAAGATGCCGTTTTACGGGGAGAAGCTGGACGGGCTTATGCGGGCGCGCTCAAACTGCCTGTCAGGGATCGTGAACGGGATCGACTATGATGAGTTTAACCCGGAGACGGACGCTTATATTGAGAGAAACTATAATGTAGATAATTTCCGCAGGGAAAAGATCAAAAATAAGATCGCGCTGCAGCGGGAGCTGAACCTTGTGCAGGACCAGAAGACCATGATGATCGGGATCGTATCGAGGCTTACCGACCAGAAGGGCTTCGACCTGGTGGCGTATGTGATGGACGAGCTCTGTCAGGACGCGGTGCAGCTTGTGGTACTGGGGACAGGCGAGGAGCAGTATGAGAATATGTTCCGCCATTTTGAGTGGAAGTATCAGGGCAAGGTGTCCGCGAACATCTACTATTCGGAAGAGCTCTCCCACAGGATCTATGCGTCCTGCGACGCGTTCCTCATGCCGTCGCTCTTTGAGCCCTGCGGCTTAAGCCAGCTTATGAGTTTGAGATACGGGACAGTCCCGATCGTCCGTGAGACAGGCGGGCTTAAGGATACGGTGGAGGCTTATAACGAGTACGAGAAGACGGGAACAGGTTTTAGCTTCCTCAACTACAACGCCCATGAGATGCTGGGGACGATCCGCTATGCACAGAGGATCTATTACGACAGGAAGAGGGACTGGAACAAGATTGTGGAGCGGGGCATGGAGAAGGATTTCTCATGGAAGAATTCCGCAAGGCAGTATGAGGCTTTGTATGAGGAAATGTAAGACGGCATATTTGTATACAGAAGCGAAAAGGAACTGTAAAGGAGCAGGGAAACGGACATGGACATAAAGACAAGGGAAGCGGTCCGTTATCTGGGATATGGAAAGCATGCGGTAGACGATAAGACAATGGCGTTGATCGGGGAGTCCTTTGCTGAACTTGACCGAACTGCCCGGCGTCGCATCGTCTATCGCCTCTTTGAGTTGGAGATCACTGGAGACGGTGAGGTAAAGATTGGCAGACTAAGGATCTCCAGCAGGAATCTGGCGAAAAATGTCGCGGGATGCGAACAGGGCATCCTGCTGGGGGCGACGCTGGGGATCGAAGTGGACAGGCTGATGCAGCGGTATTCCTTTACAGAGATGTCCCGGACTGTCGTGCTTCAGGCGTGCGCGGCGGCTGTGCTGGAGGAATATCTGGACGTAGAGCAGGAGAAGCTTGCCATACAGAAGGGAGAGGAGGGCTGGCATCTGCGGCCGAGGTTCAGCCCGGGATACGGGGATTTTGACATCTCATATCAGGGGGCCATCCTGAGCATGCTGGACAGTGCGAAAAAAATCGGGCTGTCCATGACTTCGGGGCAGATGCTCATCCCGTCCAAATCCGTCACGGCGGTCATCGGGATGAGCAGGGAGGACACGCCCTGCCACAAGAAGGGGTGCGAGGCGTGTGAAAAAACAGATTGCAGATATCGAAGGGACAGCAGATGATATTAGATCGATTAGGAAAAGAATTACTGTACTTTGACGGGGGGACAGGGACACTCTTGCAGGAGAGGGGCCTTGCGCCCGGCGAGCTGCCGGAGGTCTGGAACCTGACCCACACCGAGGACATGGTGGAGATCCACAGGCAGTATTACGAGGCGGGAAGCGACGTCGTGCTTACCAATACGTTCGGGGCAAATGCGCTCAAATTCCATTCTTCAGAATATGACCTTGCGGACATCGTGACAGCAGCGGTCGTGAATGTGAAGGAGGCGGCGCAGCTTGGCGTGCAGGATGGCAGGGAGGTGTACGCGGGGCTGGATATCGGCCCGACCGGGAAGCTGCTGAAGCCGATGGGCGACCTGGACTTTGAGGAAGCCTGCGCGGCGTTTAAGGAGGCCGCAGTCTGCGGGGAGGAGGCGGGAGCCGACCTCATCCACATTGAGACGATGAGCGACACCTACGAGGTGAAGGCGGCGGTGCTGGCGGCGAAGGAGAACACGAAGCTCCCGGTCTTTGCCACCATGATCTTTGACGAGAGGGGGAAGCTGCTCACCGGCGGGGATGTGCCGTCTGTCGTGGCGCTTCTGGAAGGACTCGGCGTGGACGCGCTTGGCATCAACTGCGGACTGGGGCCGGCGCAGATGCTCCCGGTGCTGGAGGAGATCTTAAAATACGCCTCAGTCCCGGTGATCGTAAAGCCGAACGCGGGGCTTCCCAAACAGCGGGACGGGGAGGTTTACTATGACGTGACCCCGGAGCAGTTCGGGGAGCTTATGGAGGAGATCGTGCAAAAAGGCGCGTCGGCAGTCGGCGGCTGCTGCGGCACGACGCCGGAGCATATCCGCGCGCTTGTGAGCCGCACACAGCGGATGCGGGACATTTCCGGGCGCCCACACAGGGAATTTAAGGAGCATACGATCGTCTCCTCTTACGGGAGGGCGGTCTTTCTCGGGGGTGCGCCGGTCATCGTCGGGGAGCGCATTAACCCTACGGGGAAAAAGAAGCTCCGGCAGGCGTTACAGGACCATGACATGGACTACCTGCTGCGGGAAGGGATCGCGCAGCAGGACGCGGGCGCGCATATCCTGGATGTGAATGTGGGGCTTCCCGATATCGACGAGCCCGCGCTTATGAAGGAGGCTGTGACCACGCTCCAGAGCGTAACCAGCCTGCCGCTCCAGATCGACACGGTGGATATCCGGGCGATGGAGGCCGCTATGCGCGTCTACAACGGAAAGCCGATGATCAATTCCGTGAACGGGAAGCAGGAGACGATGAAAGCGGTATTTCCGCTGGTTCAAAAATACGGCGGCGTGGTGATCGCGCTGACGATCGACGAGGACGGCATCCCGGACACGGCCGAGGGGCGCGCGCGGATCGCCGGAAAGATCATAAAGGAAGCACAGAAATATGGGATCCATAAGAAGGATATCGTGATCGACGCCCTTGTGATGACGGTCAGCTCAGACCAGGAGAGCGCGAGGACAACACTCGACGCGCTGCGTCTCGTGCGGGAGCGCTACGGCGTATGCACCCTGGCGGGAGTTTCCAACATCTCCTTCGGGCTTCCGTACCGCCCGGCGCTGGATGCGAATTTTTACACGATGGCGATGCAGGCGGGAGCGAGCGCGTGCATCATCAATCCGCTGTCCGGGGATATGATGAAAGCATATTACGCCTACTGCGCGCTTATGCATTATGACAGGAATTTTGAGCAGTATATCGCGCGGTACGGGGGCGAGGCGCCGGAAAAGGCGTCAGAGGCAAAGGGCACACAGCTTACGCTTGGGCAGGCGATCGAGAAGGGGCTTAAGGAGGAGGCACATCACGCGGCGAGGGAGCTCCTTGCCGATAAGAAGCCGCTTGACATTATCCACGAGGAGATGATACCGGCGCTTGACGCGGCAGGACAGGGCTTTGAGAAAGGAACGGTGTTCCTGCCCCAGCTCCTGATGAGCGCGGACGCCGCGAAGATCGCGTTTGCGGTTCTTAGGGACGCGCTGGAAAAGGACGGGGGCGGACAGGAGAAGAAAGAGAAGATCGTCCTCGCCACAGTGAAGGGCGATATCCATGACATTGGCAAAAATATCGTGAAGGTGCTGCTGGAAAATTACGGCTTTGACGTCGTTGACCTGGGAAAGGACGTGGCCCCCGAGCGGATCGTGGAGACGGCGGTGCGGGAGGATATCGGGCTGGTCGGCTTAAGCGCGCTGATGACGACGACGGTGGTGAGCATGGAGGAGACGATCCGGCAGCTTAGGGAGAGAAAGCCGGACTGCAGGGTCATGGTCGGCGGGGCGGTGCTGAACCAGGAATACGCGGACATGATCGGCGCGGATTTCTACGGGAAGGACGCGATGCAGTCTGTCTATTACGCACAGAAAATATTGAAAGGGGAGTGAGTGAGGATGGGTCTGACCATACCGAAGAACTATGACCCGCACCTGACCGTGCGGGAGACGCAGGAGGCGATCAAGTACATCCGGGACACATTTCAGAAGGAATTTGGGAAAGAGATGAACCTGGAGCGCATCTCTGCGCCTCTGTTCGTGAGGAAGAGCAGCGGCCTGAACGATAACCTGAACGGGGTGGAGCGCCCGGTGCAGTTTACCGTCGCCGCCCTCCCGGACGAGACGGTGGAGGTCGTGCAGTCGCTGGCGAAGTGGAAGCGCATGGCGCTCTACGAATATAAATTCAGGCCGGGCGAGGGCCTGTACACGAACATGAACGCGATCCGCCGCGACGAGGAGCTTGACAATCTGCATTCCTGCTATGTGGATCAGTGGGACTGGGAGAAGGTCATCACACGGAAGGAGCGCACAGAGGAGACGCTAAAAAGCACGGTGCGCACGATCTTCAAGATCATCAAGCATATGCAGCATGAGGTGTGGTACCGCTATCCTGACGCAGTGAAGCATCTGCCGAAGGACATCGCATTTATCACCTCGCAGGAGCTGGAGGACCGCTATCCCGATAAGACCCCGAAAGAGCGGGAGAACCTGATCACCAGGGAGTTGGGCTGCGTCTTCCTGATGCAGATCGGAGATAAGCTGAAAAGCGGCGTCCCCCACGACGGGCGCGCGCCGGACTACGATGACTGGAAGCTGAACGGGGATATCCTGTTCTGGCATGACACGCTGGGCTGCGCCCTTGAGATATCCAGCATGGGCATCCGCGTGGACGAGCAGTCGTTAGATGAGCAGCTTACGAAGGCGGGGTGCGACGACAGGAGGGAGCTTCCCTACCACAGGCTTTTGCTGGCGGGAGAGCTTCCGCTCACCATCGGCGGGGGCATCGGGCAGTCCAGGCTGTGCATGCTGCTCCTTAACCGCGCGCACGTGGGCGAGGTGCAGGCGGGCATCTGGCCGGAGGAGATGCGAGAGACCTGCAGGCAGAATGATATTTTCCTGTTGTAAGCATGGGCTGGTTTCAGTACAAGGA
>CAZFSW010000058.1:5981-7272 GCA_964521655.1 uncultured Dorea sp. | reverse complement strand
TTTTGTGCAATATGCCAAAGGAGATTTATGAAGAGGGGTTTTGACCCCAACATCATTTCATGCGGAGCAATCCGTGTACCATTATATCAGAATCCGCAGAAAAATACCATACTGAACAAAGATTCGTATGCCACCATTCGGGCAGTTTCGGACAAAGCTGACAACAGCGTGGGTATGAACCGCGAAAAGCCTGAAAACTGGTTGATTGCCCGCTTTTCCGGGCTTGTCAGGGGAAGCCTTTTGCCGCGCCGCAAACGGGCTTCCGGCGCAAAACATGACAGGAGAAGCCTTGTCCTGACATGGGGCTGTCGGAATCTGGAAGACGGTTTTCATCGCCCTTCGTATGGATTTCCGTTATAATTTATAGCAAAAGGAGGGCTTTATTATGCGAGAAATACTATTGGACAGGCATGTGTTCTATGTGCTCATGGGGGTTCTTGCCGCGTGCGGCATCGTGTGTAAGCTGGTTGTCAGCGCTACGCTCAAGCGGCTGGTGAGGGCGGCGGGAAATATGAATAAAAGCACGCATCCCCTGATGAGGCTGGTGCGCGCCAAGTTTGAGCACGCCTGTATGGTCAGCGAGACGGTGGAAAATGTCCGGGTGTTTGTGGACAAGTATCTCTACGAATACCGGGTGGCGGGCGTGCGCTTCCACACCCTGAGACGGGTGGAACGCGGGTGCGCGGGCGCGTGCCTTGTACTGGGGATCGTGGGTGCTGCGCTTTCTTACAGCCTGCGTGGGATGCAGGAGGAGGTTCTGCGGCTCTTTGCGGCGGGGGCGGCGCTTGCCATCCTCGTATATCTGGTGCATCTGACGACGGATGAAAATTACCGGTTTGAGGCGGTGCGCAATTATATGGTGGATTATCTGGAAAATGTCTGCCTGCACCGCTATGAAAAGACTTACCAGAAGGAGCTTAAGGTGATGTCGCCGGAGGTTCCGGTCCCGGACTTCGGGCAGATATCGGAAGAACCGACGGATGAGGCGCAGGAGAGCGGGATATATGCGGGGAAGGAACGGACGCAGGAACCGGCGCGCCCGCGCCCGGCCAGGGAGATTCCATCTCGGGAGACGGTTCCGGAGGAGACGCTTTCCGGACTGCCGGAGCCGGAAGAGGAGCTGCCGGACCTGGCTCCGCCGGTGCTTAATATGAAGAAGGTGCAGGAAGCAAAAAAGGAACGGACGAAAGAGCGGGCAAAGGATATGGACAAGGATGTGCTGATCCGCCAGATTTTAGAAGAGTTCATGGCTTGATGTTTGACTAAAGAAGCGAGTTTTGGTAGAATGATA
>CAZFSW010000058.1:0-5881 GCA_964521655.1 uncultured Dorea sp. | reverse complement strand
ATCAAGAAAGCGGCGGAGAAGATACAGGGCGATTCCGAGGCTTTGATCGTGATTGGGATCGGCGGCTCTTATCTGGGCGCGAGGGCCGCGATTGAATTTTTACGCCATAATTTCTACAATACGGTTTCCAAAGAGGTGCGAAAGACGCCGGAGATTTACTTTGCCGGGAACAGTATCAGCAGTACATATCTGAAGCATCTGATAGATGTCATCGGGGACAGGGATTTTTCCGTAAATATCATCTCCAAGTCCGGGACGACGACGGAACCCGCGATCGCGTTCCGCATCTTTAAGGAAATGCTGGAGAAAAAGTACGGGAAGAAAGAGGCGGCAAAGAGAATCTACGCCACGACAGACAAGGCGCGGGGCGCGCTTAAAAAGCTGGCGGACGAGGAGGGCTATGAGGAGTTCGTCGTGCCGGACGACGTGGGCGGGCGATTCTCCGTGCTTACTGCGGTAGGGCTTCTTCCGATTGCGGTGAGCGGCGCGGACATTGACAAGCTGATGGAGGGCGCGGCTTCCGGCAGGGAGATGGCGCTTAACCGCGCTTTTGAGGAGAACGACGCGCTTCTGTATGCGGCGGTGCGCAACATCTTACACAGAAAGGGCAAGAGCGTGGAGATTCTTGCTAATTATGAGCCGAGCCTCCATTATGTATCTGAGTGGTGGAAGCAGCTTTATGGAGAGAGCGAAGGCAAGGACCAGAAGGGTATTTACCCGGCGTCGGTGGATCTGACCACGGATCTCCACTCGATGGGGCAGTTTATCCAGGACGGCAGCCGCATCATGTATGAGACGGTCATGGAGGTTGAAGAGTCCTCGGAGGAACTTCTGATAGGGGAAGAGCCGGTGGATCTGGACGGGCTGAATTATCTGGCAGGCAAGAGCGTGGACTTTGTCAATAAGAGCGCCATGAACGGGACCATCCTCGCGCACACGGACGGGAAGGTGCCGAATCTTTTAGTGAAGATACCGAAACAGGACGAGTATTCGCTGGGACAGCTTTTCTATTTCTTTGAATTTGCCTGCGGCGTGAGCGGATATATCCTCGGCGTGAACCCATTTAACCAGCCGGGCGTGGAGAGCTACAAGAAAAATATGTTCGCGCTTCTCGGCAAGCCGGGCTATGAGAAGGAACGAGAAGAGCTTCTGAAGCGGCTGTAAGAAGAGATAACATATGGAAATGCTCTATGACAGGCTGAGAAGATATGAGGCTTCGGATTACTACGGCTTCCATATGCCGGGGCATAAGCGAAACCGGGCGTTCGCGGGGATCGCGGACGTCTGTGGCATCGATATCACCGAGATCGACGGGTTTGACGACCTGCATCATGCGCGCGGGATCTTGAAGGACGCGCAGGAGCGGGCGGCTGCTGTGTATGGCGCGCAGGAGACGCATTTCCTCGTGAATGGCAGCACGGCGGGCGTCTTAAGCGCCGTCCTCGGCGTGACGGGCAGAGGCGACAGTGTGCTTGTGGCGAGGAATTGCCACAAGTCCGTTTATCATGCTGTCTATATGAATGAGCTTGTGCCGGTCTACCTGTACCCGGATTTTGATGAGGAATCGCAGCTCAACACGGAGATTTCCGTGCAAAGCGTGAGGGATGCGCTGGAGGAGAACCCGCGTGCCCGCGCGGTCATCATCGTGTCGCCCACCTATGACGGAGTAGTGTCAGATGTGGCGGGTATTGCAAAGGCGGCGCATGAGAGGAATGTGCCGCTGATCGTGGACGAGGCGCACGGCGCACATTTTGGGTTCCACCCCTATTTTCCGGAAAATGCGAACCGGGCGGGCGCGGATATCGTCGTCCACAGTCTCCATAAGACGCTTCCCTCCCTTACGCAGACCGCGCTTCTCCATCTGAACGGGACGCTTGTGGGGCGGGAGCGGGTGCGGCGTTACCTTGATATGCTGCAGACCTCCAGCCCATCCTATGTGCTGATGGCGGGCATGGATTCCTGTATCGGGCTTCTGGACACGGAGGCGAAGCGGGAGGCGCTCTTTGCGCCCTATGTGGGGCTGCTTGGAGAGACGAGGAAAAAGCTGTCTAAACTGCGGCGGCTTGAGCTGCTAAACCCGGGGGAGCAGGACGCCCGCTTTGACCGCTCTAAGATTATCCTTTCCGGGAGGAATGCAGGTTTGGACGGCAGGGAGCTTTCTGCGATTTTGCTTAAGAAGTATCATCTGCAGATGGAGATGGCGGCGGGGGATTACGTGCTCGCCATGACCTCGGTGGGGGATACGAGGGAAGGCATGGAGCGGCTTTTTCGGGCGGCGGCAGAGATCGATGAAGATGCCGGTCGCATGGGAGCGAAGGCCGCTAAGGATATGCGGGCCGGGGCAGGCAGACAGACGGAGGCAGACGCGCACACCGGGCAGAGGGCTTCGGGGAAGACAGGCATGGACGGCATAAATGGTATGAACCGGCTTCCCGTGCTTCCCATGAGATACACTCCCGCAGAGGCAGAGCGGCTTCCCGCAAAGGAGAAGGGGCGCGCACGAAGCCTCGCGTGGCAGGACAGCGTCGGGCGGATTTCCCTGGAATATGCCTATCTGTATCCGCCGGGGGTCCCGCTCGTTGTTCCGGGGGAACAGATGACAGAGGAAGCGGCCAGGCTGCTCTACTGGTACGAAAGGAAGGGCTATCAGATGGAGGGGCTTAAGAAGCAGGGCCGGATCGAGGTTTGGGCAGATGAGGAAGATATACTGTATCATGGGGAAGAGCTCCTCCGGGAAGGATACGATATTTAAAGCGATAAGAAGGACATTTCCTGACTTGCGCACGGTGACGCTGTACACGACCAGGCCGGCACGGGAGGGAGAGCGCGCCGGGCAGGAATATTTCTTCATATCGGGGGAAACCATGGACGCCTATGCGCGGGAAGGAAGGGTAATTGAACTTCGCACATATAATACCGTGCATGGAGCGTGGAAATATGCTACAATAGATGACGGACAGATCAATCTGGAAAAATGGGATTCTCTGATGATAGGGACGCTTAAGGCTTATGAGAGCCTTAAGGCATATTACGGCGGGGAGCATGTCGCGCCTGTCTATATCGAGGTGGATGACGGGGAACGGCTTATGCGGGCGCTTCTTCGGGAGCGGCAGCAGGAAGAGCCAAGATATGCAGAGATGTGCCGCCGGTTTCTTGCGGATGCAGACGATTTTTCCGAGGAGAACCTGCGCCTGGCAGGGATTACCAGACGCTACCGCAATGATAATGAGTTACAATGTATAGAAGAGATCATAGGGGACATACGAGATGGGAAGCTTTAAAGATGTAGTCGGGCATAGAGATGTCATCCGCTATATCCAGAACGTAGTGAAGGAAGATAAGGTGGCGCACGCCTATATTATCAATGGCGAGAAAGGCTCCGGTAAAAAAATGCTGGCGTCGCTTTTCGCTGCCACGCTTTTATGTGAAAAAGGAGGAGAAGACCCGTGCAATACCTGTCATTCCTGTATTCAGGCAGAAAGCGGCAGCCATCCCGACATTATCACAGTATCGCATGAAAAGCCGAATTCTATCGGCGTGAACGACATACGGGAGCAGGTTAATGATACCATCCTCATTAAGCCCTATCAGGGCCCGTATAAGATATACATTATCCCACAGGCGGATCTGATGACCGTACAGGCACAGAACGCGCTGCTTAAGACTATCGAGGAGCCGCCGGGATACGCGGTGCTCATGCTGCTTACGGAGAACGCGCAGATGCTCCTGCCTACGGTCAATTCCCGGTGCGTGATGCTCAAGCTCCGCAATATTAAGGATACGCTGATCCGCAAGTACCTGATGGAGAAGCTCGGCGTCCCGGACTACAAAGCGGATATGTGCGCGGCGTTTGCGCAGGGAAATATGGGGAAAGCGATTATGCTGGCGGATTCCGAGCATTTTAATGAAATCCGCGAGGAGGCCGTCCATCTCCTGCAGCATATTCACGAGATGGAGCTTGACGAGATTATAGACGCGGTAAAGCGCGCGGCGGATTACAAGCTGGAAATTACGGATTATCTCGATATCATCATGATCTGGTACCGGGACGTCCTGTTCTATAAAGCGACACGGGATACGTCGAGGGTCGTGTTAAAGGATCAGATAAAATATATGAAGGAACAGGCAAAGAAAAGCTCCTATGAGGGGATAGAGACGATCCTCACCGGGCTTGAGAAGGCAAAGGCGAGGCTGCGCGCAAATGTGAATTTTGAGCTGGTGATGGAGCTTTTGTTTTTGACAATAAAGGAGAACTAATCTATGGCAAAAGTGATAGGGGTAAGATTCCGTCCGGCAGGGAAAATCTATTTTTTCGCGCCGGGGAAGCATACGGTGAAGACTGGCGACAAGGTTATCGTGGAGACGGCGAGGGGCGTGGAGTTCGGCTCGGTCGTCATGGGGCTTAGGGACGTGGAGGACGCTAAGATCGCCCAGCCGCTTCGATCCGTGATCCGCATGGCTACGGCGGAGGACATGAAAAAAGAGGCGAGGAACAGAGAGAAGGAAAAAGAAGCATTTCAGATCTGCCTCGAAAAAATCCGCAAGCACGGGCTGGAGATGAAACTGATCAACGCGGAATATACGTTTGACAATAACAAATTGCTGTTTTATTTTACAGCGGACGGGAGGATCGATTTCCGCGAGCTGGTAAAGGATCTTGCCAGTGTGTTCCGCACCCGCATCGAGCTGCGCCAGATCGGGGTGCGCGACGAGACGAAGATCCGCGGCGGCATCGGCATCTGCGGGCGCCCGCTCTGCTGCCATACCTATCTTTCGGAGTTCGCGCCGGTGTCCATCAGGATGGCGAAGGATCAGAACCTGTCGCTGAACCCCACGAAGATATCCGGCGTGTGCGGGAGGCTGATGTGCTGCCTTACGAACGAGGAGCATATCTACGAGGAGCTGAACAGCCATCTGCCGGGAAACGGCGACCATGTGACGACGCCGGAGGGCCTTTCCGGTACGGTACATGGGGTAAATGTGCTCAGGCAGCTTGTGAAGGTGGTCGTGGTATTGGATAATGATGAGAAAGAAATCCGGGAATACAAGGCAGCGGATCTTCGCTTCAAGCCGAGGCGCAGGAAAAAGGACGTGAAGCTGTCTAAGGCGGAGATGGCGCAGCTTAAGGCCCTGGAGGAGAAGACGGCGGCGTCAAAGCTAGATGATGAATAGCGGCATTCGTCTGGACGACCTCCAGATACGGGGATACAAGATTTTCCAGGAGCCCGGACGCTTCTGCTTCGGGATGGACGCAGTGCTTTTGTCCTCATTTGCGAAGGTCAAACAGGGCGAGCGGGCGCTTGACCTGGGCACGGGCACGGGAATCCTCCCCATTCTTCTGGAGGCAAAAAATGAGGGCGCGTATTACGCGGGGCTTGAGATCCAGGAGGAGAGCGCGGATCTGGCGCGGCGCAGCGTGGCATACAATGGGCTGGAAAGCAAGATAGAGATCATCACGGGTGACATGAAGGAGGCGGCAGAGATATTCGGGGCGGCCTCCTTCGAGGTTATCACGGTGAACCCGCCGTATATGGCGGGGGAGCGCGGGCTTAGGAATCCGGACGACGCGCTGTACATCGCCAGGCATGAGGCGCTGTGTACGCTGGAGGACGTCCTGCGCGAGAGTGCGAAGCTGCTGAAGAGCAGCGGGAGGCTCTACATGGTACACAGGCCGACGCGCCTCCCGGAGATCTTCGGGAGGATGTGCGCGCACGGCATCGAGCCCAAGCGGATGCGGCTGGTCTACCCTTATGTGGATAAGGAGCCAAATATGGCGCTGATCGAGGGGAGGAAGGGCGGCAGGCCAGAGCTTCGCACGGAGCCGCCGCTGATCGTGTTTGAGAAGGGCGGCGGATATACGCGGCAGGTGCGGGAGATATAC
>CAZFSW010000057.1:0-7332 GCA_964521655.1 uncultured Dorea sp. | reverse complement strand
GGCGCTTTTCATGGAGACGAAATCCGATGCCTACGAAGACTTAGGCGCGACGTCATTACGGAGCGTCTTAATCTTCGTTGGCATCTAGTTCGTCGGAATGTTGCCGCGTTTGCGATGGAGATGGCCAAGCGCGGCGGCTACGACCCGGCAAAAACCAGGTGATGGGCGTAGGCATTCCGGGCCGTACAGGCGGAAATATTTTACACGGCGGCTAACGCCGCCTCCGTTGCGAGCTCATCGCACCGCTCGTTCTGCGGATGCCCGCTATGCCCCTTGACCCATATAAAAGTCACCTGATGCGGCTCTTTTGCTTTCAAAAGACGTTTCCAGAGCTCGATATTTTTCACGGGCTCGTTCTTTCCCCGCTTCCAGCCCTTTTTCACCCAACTGTCGATCCACCTCTGGTTAAATGCGTTCACCACATATCTGGAATCCGAGTAAAGCTCCACGTCGCAGGGGCGGTTCAGCGCCTCCAGCCCCACAATCACCGCCATAAGCTCCATCCGGTTGTTCGTCGTCTTCGCGTAGCCCCCGGAAATCTCCTTTGTATGCAGCTTCCCAAGTTTGTCCACATATTCCAGGACCACTCCGTATCCGCCGGGCCCGTCGGGATTTCCCTTCGCGGCGCCGTCCGTATAGATCCTTACAAGCATAGAAAATTCCTCTTATCCTTCCCGCAGATGACATCCGCCCCCACTCTACCCGCTCCCCGCAAAGCACGCGGCGGGGTTGAGCGGCCTACACATTCCCGTGTATCACATCCACCGCATGGACGAGCTCCGGCATGAGGTACCCCAGGCACTCCTTCACCGCGCCTGCTTTTCCCGGCAGGTTCACAATCAGCACATCCCCCCGGATGCCCGCCGCGCAGCGGTTCAGCATCGTCCTCTTCGTCATCTCCAGCATATGGAAGCGCATCCCTTCGGGAATCCCCGGGAGCGGCCTGTCCACCACGTCCATCGTCGCCTCCGGCGTGCAGTCGTCCGCCGCGCAGCCCGCCCCTCCCGTCGTGAGGATCAGATCCGCCAGATGACCGTCCGACATCCTCTGGAACACGGTAGACAAGACCTTTCTGTCATTCGGAAGCGCTTTCATGAACACGACCTCCAGGCCCGCCTCCTCCGCCATCTTACGGATCAATTCCCCGCTTTTATTCGGCTCCTGTTCTCTGTAAACCGCAGTGCTCGCCGTCAATATCGCAACCCTCATATCGTACCTCCAAACCTTCTTCTTGTGTATCCTGCATAGGAATTGACTCTATGATACAGGCGTCAAAATACCTTTCGACACTTTCATCATTCTATACCCTTCGTAAAAATAATGCAATCCCCGACATAGACTTTTATGCGTATTTAGATTATAATACACACCAGCCCTCCGCTTGAGTCATTAACAATCTTCTGCATCGTATCCTGCAGCTTTACCTGGCTTTCGTCATTGATCGCCGCCATCTTGCTTTTCATGCCGTCCATCACCAGCTCCTCAATGGACTTGCCGAAGATGTTCGTCCCCCAGATGCCCTCCTCGCTCTGCTCCGTATTTTTAATATAGTCGATCAGATCCTTCGCCTGCTGTTCGCTCCCGACGATTGGTGCGATCTCCGTTTCAATGTTCGCCCGGATCAGGTGGATGGACGGGGCCTGGGAATGGATCTTCACCCCGTATTTATTGCCCTGCCTGATTATCTCCGGCTCATTTAACGTAATCTCCTCCTTCGACGGGCTTACGACCCCGTAGCCCTTCATGCGCACAGAGGCAAATGCATCCCTCACCCCTTCATATTCGTCCCTCAGCGCAGAGAGTCTCTTCATCTCGGCAATCAGCTCATACTGTCCCGCGATATGTGTTCCCGTGAGTTCGCTTAACATCTCATAATAATATTGATCCGCCACGCCGACCCTCACCCTCACGCAGCCGGTGTCCATCTCAATCCCGTCAACCTTGCACTCCTCGATGTACGGGCTGTCCGGCGGCGTAATCCCTGACGCGGCGTCGCGGATTTCCTGCAATGTCTCCATCACCGCGCGGATATGCGTCAGGAGATCCTGTTTCAGCCTGTGGTCTCTTGGCAGCATCTCCATCCACTTGGGGATAAAGAACTGGATCTCCGAGACAGGGAACTCGAACAGGACGGCTTCCAGGATCTTATAGATGTCCTCTTCTCCAAGCTGCTCACAGTTTACAGGCATCGCCCTCACCCCGTACTCCTGCTCCAGCTCCTGCGCCACTCCTTTTGCGCCGTCCCCGTAAGGCTTCTGCGAGTTCACAAGCACGAGGAACGGCTTCCCCAGCCCCTGGAGCTCCCGGATGGCCTTCCCCTCCGCCTCTTTATAATTCTCCCGCCCGATCTCCCCGATTGAGCCGTCCGTCGTGATGACAAGCCCGATGGTCGAATGGTCGTAGATGACCTTCCTTGTCCCGATTGCCGCCGCTTTCGTAAACGGGATCTCATAGTCATACCACGGCGTCTTCACCTTGCGCTCCTCGCCGTTTTCCTCATGCCCGGACGCACCGTTTACCATATAGCCCACGCAGTCAATCAGCCGCACCCGCACCGACACGTCGTCGGAAATATGTATCTGTGCCGCCTCCTTCGGCACAAACTTCGGCTCCGTCGTCATGATCGTCTTCCCTGACGCCGACTGCGGGAGCTCATCCCTTGTGCGCGCCCTCCCGTGCTCATCCTCCATCCCCGGAAGTACCAGAACATCCATGAAACGCTTGATAAACGTAGATTTGCCCGTGCGGACCGGCCCTACCACCCCGATGTATATCTCTCCGTTCGTCCTGCCTCCGATATCCTTGTATAACTGAAACGTATCCATCCTAATACCCCCTTGCTGTGCTGATACCAATGTATGCACAAGCAAGGGGATTTATACTAGATATCATGAAAATTTCCTACTCTTCCCACACAAGGGCGGCGTTCTCTGCCCTGCGGTCCCTCAGCATCAGCTCGTTCACCGCCTCTTTGGGGTCTTTTCCGGCAAACAGCACTTCATTGACCTTATTGATGATCGGGAGCGGCACGCCGTACTTTTCTCCGAGCCTGACCGCCGCTTTCGTGGAATACACGCCCTCCACCACCATCTTCACCTCGTCCATCGCCTCCTGCATGGACTTTCCCTGCCCCATCAGGTATCCCGCCCTCCGGTTGCGGCTGTGGACGCTTGCGCAGGTCACGATCAGATCCCCGATCCCGGCGAGCCCGGAAAATGTCTCTGCCGCCCCGCCCATCTTCACGCCGAGCCTTGAGATCTCCGCGATCCCCCGCGTAATCAGCGCCGCTTTCGTATTGTCCCCATATCCCATGCCATCCGCGATTCCCGCCGCAAGGGCGATGACATTTTTAAGAGAGCCGCCCAGCTCGATGCCGAGCATATCCGGGCTGGTGTACACCCGGAACACCTCGCTCATAAACATCTTCTGGAGATAATCCGCCGTCTTTTTCGACCTCGCGCCGACCACCACCGTGGTGGGAAGCCCCCGTCCGACTTCCTCCGCGTGGCTCGGCCCCGACAGGACAGCTACGTCCGCCTGCGGGAGCTCCTCTTTAATCTGTGCCGTCAGGGTCATAAGCGTGCTCTCCTCGATTCCCTTCGCCACATTTACAATCATCTGCCCATCCGCGATATATGGCTTAAGCCTCCTCGCCGTTTCTCTCACCGCGATAGACGGCACGGCAAGGACGATGAAATCCTTCCCTTGCGCGGCTTTCTCCATATCTGCCGTAAATTCCATATCCTCCGGAAGCCTGACCCCCGGAAGCTTGTCTGTATGCTCCCGCTCGGCAGAAAGCCGCGCGGCCTCCTCCTCGCGGTGCGACCAGACCGTCACCTGATGCCCGTTTCCGTCAAGCAGCGCCGCCAGCGCCGTCCCCCAGCTTCCCGCTCCCATCACTGCTGCATTTGCCATCTCATCATCCCTCCCATGACCATTTCCCTTTATTCCTTATTTTCAGGCATTCCTTTCCCCACGCTCAGCTTGTTCTCCGTCCCGGACAAAAGCCTCCCTATATTCGCCCTGTGCTTGTAGAACGCGGAGATCACAAGGAACCCCGCGATGGCATACATCTCATAGAGGACCGGCGGCTTGGCGCCAAAGCCTCCCATCTGCCCGTACACGACCACCTCGGTGAAATAAATGATCACGACCGCCAACGACCCCAGCGACACGTAACGGGTCGCCGCCACGATCCCCACGAACGCTACAAGGCAGATCAGCACCATCCAGATATTGACCGTGCTCGCCACCAGCCCCGCTGTCGCGGCGATCCCCTTCCCGCCCTTAAAGTTCATGTAGAACGGGTAGTTATGCCCGAGCACAGCGCCCAGCCCGGCATACATGGCAAGCGCCGGCATGATGTCCGCATGAGATCTCCCAAACAAAAGATGTGCCGCGAGGACTGCAAAAATGCATTTAAACGCATCTCCCAGAAATGTGATAAGCCCCGCTTTCCAGCCCAGCGTGCGCAGCGCGTTGGTCGTGCCCGCGTTACCGCTCCCATGCTTGCGGATGTCCACATGATGGAGCTTCCCATAGAGATACCCGGTCTGTATCAGCCCGAATGCATACCCGATGACCACACATATCAAACGCTCCATGCCTAACGCCCCTTTCTCTCGCGGACAAAGAACCTAAGCGGCGTGCCGCGGAAGCCGAACGCCTCCCGGATTTTATTTTCCAGATACCTCTGGTAAGAAAAATGCATAAGCTCCTTATCGTTTACAAAGATCACAAAAGTCGGCGGCTTTACCGATACCTGCGTCATATAGAAGATTTTAAGCCTCTTTCCCCTGTCTGAGGGCGGCTGCTGCATGGCGGCCGCTTCCATGAGGATCTCATTGAGCACTCCTGTGGACACGCGCAGCGCCTGGTTCTGGAGCACCATGTCGATCACCTCGTAGAGCTTGTGGAGCCGCTGCCCCGTCTTTGCGGAAATAAAGATGATCTCCGCATAAGGGATAAAGGAGAGGACCCTGCGCACCTCATTTTCATATTCCCGCATCGTCCTGTCATTTTTCTCGACAGCGTCCCACTTATTGACCACTACGATGATCCCCTTGCCCTGTTCATGGGCGATGCCCGCGATCTTCGCGTCCTGCTCCGTCACGCCCTCTATGGCGTCGATGACCACCAGCGCCACGTCCGCGCGCTCCACCGCCGTGACCGCGCGGATGATGCTGTAGTGCTCCAGCTCTTCTTTCACCCTGCTCCTCCTGCGAAGGCCCGCTGTGTCGATAAACACATAAGTCCTCCCATCATGCGTGATCTCCGTGTCTACCGCGTCCCTCGTCGTCCCGGCGACGTCCGACACGATCACCCGACGCTCTCCCAGCAGCTTATTGATCATAGAGGATTTTCCCACATTCGGCTTCCCGACAATAGCGATCCTCGGACGCTCGTCCTCCTCGTCTTCCCCCTCCTTTTCCGGGAAATAGGCGACCACCTTGTCCAGCATATCCCCGATCCCCAGGCGGGAGGCCGCCGAGACCGGCACGGGCTCCCCGATCCCCAGATTATAAAACTCATATACATCCGGCATCAGCTTCTCAAAGCTGTCCACCTTATTCACCACAAGCACGACTGGCTTGCGGCTCCTGCGCAGCATATCCGCCACCTTGGAATCCGCGTCTGCAAGGCCCTGGCGCACGTCCACAAGAAAGATGATCACATCCGCCGTGTCGATGGCAATCTGCGCCTGCTCCCGCATCTGCGAGAGGATGATGTCTTTGCTGTCCGGCTCTATGCCCCCCGTGTCGATCAGGGTGAAATCCCTGTCCAGCCAGCTTACGTCCGCGTATATCCGGTCCCTCGTCACCCCCGGCGTATCCTCCACGATCGCTATCCGCCCGCCAGCCAGCGTGTTAAAAAGGGCAGACTTGCCCACGTTTGGCCTCCCCACGATCGCTACTACTGGTTTGCTCATATAAAAAACTCTCCTGTTCTGTATCTTCTCCGCCCTGGTCGCTGTCACATCGCCTCATGGCCCATCACCGCGTCGATAAAATCCTGTCCACCTGATTGTACAATATCTGCCCTTACTTGTAAAGCCGTCGAAAGCTCAGGAAGCGTCATATCGTCCAGAAATACTTCCTCCCCGCTGCGGAACATATTGCACGAAAGCAGAAGCCTGTCGCCCAGTTTTTTCCCCTTAAGCTGCGCAAGCAGATCCTGTCCGGTGATAAGCCCGGACACAGTGATCCTCTCCCCGAAAAACTCATTTTTAATGGGGTAGACGTGGATCACCGTCCCCCCGCACTTTTCGCACAGCCGCCGCGCCATCTCCTTAATATATGGATACGCGAGAAGCCCCGTGGCAACGGACAGCTCCCGCGCCTTCGCATCCCCCCTCAGGGCGGCAAACGCCTCCTCAAATTCATCTAAGAAAAGCCTCAGCATCCCGACCCCGTTCTCAAGCTGGAGATACCCGTCATAGCGCCCTTCCTCCGGCAGCTCCTCGCCTGCCAGCAGATACCACTCATCCCCCGCGTGGATAAAATGTGTCCCCTGCTCCTCATAGAGCTTCTTCTGCCATCTGTGGATCACGCTCAGCACTTTTTTCGCGTCTTCCCCGTCAAACGGCTCCAGCGGGTACAACCCTGCCCGGTACTTCGTAAGCCCGACCGGGACGACCGACACACTTTGCAGATACGGGAGATACCCGGTAAGCCCGCGGATGCTTCGCTCTAACTCCTCCCCGTCATTGACGCCCTTGCACAGCACGATCTGCCCGTTCATCTTGATTCCCGCCTCATACAGACTGTCCACCATTTTCAGCGCGTCCCCCGCAAAGCGGTTATGGAGCATTTTGCACCGGAGCGCGGGATTCGTCGTGTGAAAGGAAATATTGATGGGCTCTAAGCGGTAGCGGATGATCCGCTCAATATCATGTTCGCTCATGTTGGTGAGAGTGACATAGTTTCCCTGAAGGAAAGAAAGCCTCGAATCATCGTCCTTAAAATACAGGGTTTCGCGCATCCCCTCCGGCATCTGGTCGATGAAGCAGAAAATGCAGTGATTCCTACAGGAGCGGTATTCGTCCATCAGCCCCTGCCCGAATCCGATCCCCAGATCCTCGCCGTAGTCCTTCTCAATCTCCAGCTCCCACTGTTCCCCGTCCGGCTTCTCAACCAGCATGGTCAGCTCCTCGTCATGAACGTAAAAATGGTAATCAAAGACATCCTCGATTTCCATATCATTCATCGCCAGCAGCTTGTCGCCCGGCATGATCCCAAGCTTAGCGGCAATGCTGCCCGGTTCAACGCTTTGCACGCGATGGCTGTGGCTCATAGTTCAGGCTCCTCCCTCCCATAGTTTACGACGTGTTTT
>CAZFSW010000056.1:0-7340 GCA_964521655.1 uncultured Dorea sp. | reverse complement strand
AACGGCTCTTCATAACAGGCTATCAGCGGATCATGTTTACTTCATCTCCTGCGCCAGCGCCCTCATCTCCCGCGCGTTCATAAGCACCGCGTCCGTGATCCTTGCGCCTCCGAGGATCCTTGCAAGCTCCTGCACCGATTCTTCTTCGTCAAGCTTCCGGATTTTCGTCTCCGTCTCTTCCTCCCCCACTGTCTTCTCAATCAGGAAATGCGTATCCGCCATCGCCGCGATCTGCGCGAGGTGGGTAATGCAGATGACCTGATGCGTCTTCCCGATCAGCGCCAGCTTCTCCGACACCTTCTGCGCCGTGCGCCCGCTGATACCGGCGTCGATCTCGTCAAAAATCAGCGTCTCCACCGCGTCCTGCTCCGCCATCACCGTCTTGATGGCAAGCATGATCCTTGAGAGCTCCCCGCCGGAAGCCACGTCTGCCAGCGGCATCACCGGCTGCCCCGGATTCAGTGAGATCCGAAATTCCACATCATCTATGCCCTCCGCAGTATATGCGTCTGCCTGCCCAAACGCAATTTCAAACTGCACATGCGCAAAATTCAGCTCCTTAAGATTCTCCTCTATCCTGCCCTCCAAAAGCTTCCCTTTTGCCCTGCGGATTTCCGAAAGCTTCCCGCAGGCGGCAGATAGCGCTTTTTTTGTCTCCTCCAGTTCTTGTTTTAACTGTTCAATATAGGCCTCATGATCCGCAAGCCTTGCAAGCTTCTCCTTCTGCCTCTCACAGTAAGCGAGGATCTCCCCGGCGCTGCCGCCGTACTTCGTCTTTAAATGGTTAATCTCATTGAGGCGGCGCTCCGTCTCGTAGAACTCCTCCTCGGAGAACTCGCATAAGCCGCTGTAATCCGAAAGTTCCCGGTTAAAGTCATTGAGAAGGCTGTCGATCTCGGATAGCTGCGAGCATAGCTCCCCTGAGCGCGCGTCGTATCTGGATATCTCCGAAAGCTCACGGATCGCGCGGCTTAAGCTCTCGCTTGCGCTGCCCTCGCCCCCGCTTGTATAGGCATATGCCGCTGCCGTGCCTGCAGCGATCTTCTGCCCGTTCTCCATGCGCCGGAAGAGAGTCTCTAATTCCTCGTCCTCCCCCTCCCGTAAATCTGACCTTTCAATCTCGTCGATCTCGAACTGCAGGAATGATATCTCCTTTTCCCTCTGCGCCTCGTCGATATCCGACTCCTCCAGGCGTTTCTTCGCCGCCCGGTACTCTCTGTATAGCCGCGACACCTCCTCCTTGAAGCCTGCCGCCTCCCCGCCCGCGAAGGCGTCCACGAAACCGAGATGGTTCTTCTTATATAATAAGGACTGGTGCTCATGCTGCCCGTGGATGTCGATCAGGACGGACGCCGCTTCCTTTAACGCCGCCATCGTCACAGTCTCGCCGTTGATGCGGCTTACACTTCTTTTTTCCATCAGGCGGCGGCTTAAGGCCACCGTCCCGTCCTCCGGAAATATGTCAAGCGCGGCGAGCGCCTTAAGCTTACCCGCTCCCTGTACGCTAAACACAAGCTCCACGAACCCGTAATCCGCGCCCTTCCTTATGATATCCTTCGTATATCTCGCGCCCAACGCGAGATTTACCGATCCCAGGATGAGGGACTTCCCCGCTCCCGTCTCGCCGGTCAGGATATTTAACCCGTCTTCAAACTCCACCTCTATCTCATGGATCAGCGCCAGGTTCTTTACATGCAAACTCCGTAACATTTATTCCTCCCGCAGGACGATCCTGCTGATCTTATCCATCACACGCCTCGTATCTTCCACGCTTCGGATGGCGCACATGATCGTGTCGTCCCCGGCGATGCTCCCGACCACCTCGCTCCACTCCATCGCGTCAAGCGCGGCGCACACTGCCATCGCCATACCCGACACCGTCTTGATCACGAGGATGTTCTGCGCCATGTCCATTGAGACATAGCCTTCCCGCAGCACGCGCATATATTTCTCCCCCACGCCGCCGTGCGCGTTCCGGGGGATCATATACCTCTGAGTGCCGTCCTTTGTCGGCGTTTTGGTTAGCCTGAGCTCCCGGATATCTCTGGAGACCGTCGCCTGCGTGACAGGAAATCCTTCCTTTTGCAAATACGCGGCAAGCTCTTCCTGCGTCCCGATATGATACTTCTCGATCAGCTCAATGATCTTCGCATGTCTGCTTGTCTTCATGTCCTTAATTTCCTTTCATCTTCCTTCTAAGCGTCTCCAGAAAGCTCACCCTGCTAAGCTTAATGATTTTTGCCGAGGCGCGGGACTTGTGGATCGTCACTTGGTCGCCCGTCGTCATGGGCCTGGTGTCTGTGCCGTCAAATGCGATGCACGCCTCCTCCTTCACGCCATGCTTCCCCTCCCCGATCTCGATGACCAGCTCATCCTCCGCAGAGAGCACGATGCTGCTGGTGTTCAGCGCATGGGAGCAGATGGGCGTGATCACGATCATTGCCGCCGTGGGCTCTACGATGGGGCCTCCTGCGGAGAGGTTATACGCCGTCGAGCCCGTAGGCGTGGAGATGACCACGCCGTCTGCCTCGTAAGTATTTAAAAGCTCTCCGTTTACATAGATCTTGAAATGGATGAGGCGCAGCGCGCCGTTCCTCGCCACCACGATATCATTGAGGGAGACGTCTTTTGCTCCTCCCGCAAACATCCCCTCCAGCATCATCCGGTCCTCCACCATGTACTCCCCGTCAAAGAGGCTTACGAGCGCATCCTCGATATGGTTCACCTCCACCTCCGCCAGATAGCCGAGCGTTCCCATATTGATCCCCAGTATCGGGATATCCCTTCCGTGAAGCGCCCTCGCCGTCTCGATGAGGCTTCCGTCCCCGCCGATGACAATAGCGCAGTCCAGCTCCTTTGGGATAGAGGCGCGGATAATATTGTTATCCGCATCCTTGTGGCAGCGGCTGCATACTTTCCCCGATTTTTCGAGGAACCTAAGCACCTTTTCTGTCACCCTCTGTCCTTTGTCCTTCGCGTCGTTTGTCACGATCCAAAAATGCTCCATTATGCCCTCTGTCCCTTCGCAAGTGTTTCAAACGCTTCGTCCACAGTTCTTCCGATATCCGCCTGCGGGCTGATTCCCCCCGCGCCGCCGCATTTTTGCAGATGTACAAGGTATTCGATATTCCCCTCCGGTCCCCGGATAGGGGAGAAGGTAAGATCCTGTACATAGAACCCACAGGACGCGGCAAAATCCATAACCGCACCCGCCACCTCCCGGTGGGTCGCGGCGTCCCTCACCACGCCTTTTTTCCCGACCTTCTCCCTGCCCGCTTCGAACTGCGGCTTGATGAGCGCCACGATCTCGCCGTCATTTGCAAGGCAGTCCCGGACAGGGATAAGCACTTTGGTAAGCGAAATAAAGGACACATCTATAGAGGAAAATGTGACCGGCTCCCCGATATCCTCTGGCGTCACATAGCGGATATTTGTCTTCTCCATACACACGACCCGCTGATCCTGCCTGAGCCTCCAGTCAAGCTGGCCGCGCCCCACATCGACCGCGTACACCCTCGCCGCGCCATTTTGCAGCATACAGTCCGTAAAGCCGCCTGTGGAAGCGCCCACATCCATACAGGTCTTCCCGGCAACCGTCACGGCAAAGACCTCCAGCGCTTTGGCGAGCTTAAGCCCGCCCCGGCTCACATAAGGAAGTGCGCGCCCCCTCACCTCCACAGCCGCCGTCTCTGCAAATGCCGTGCCCGGCTTATCCTCCCTCTGCCCGTCCACATAGACTTTACCGGACATAATTACCGCCTTCGCTTTTTCCCTGGACTCTGCAAGCGCGCGTTTTACCAGCAGGACATCCAACCGTTCCTTCATATATTATAACCCCTTCACAGCCTCAAGGATCCTGCGCGTCATCCCCTCGCTGTCGATTCCATGCTCGCGGCGCAGCACATCCACGCTTCCATGCTCCACATAGGTATCCGCAAGCGCCAGCGGCAGCACCCGCACCGGAAGGTTCTGCCTCGATGCATATTCCAGCACACGCTCGCCGCAGCCGCCGGTCTGCACATTTTCTTCGATCACCGCCAGCAGCCTGTGGGTTTTGCTGATCCTGCGGATCATCTCCCCGTCGATGGGCTTCACAAAGCGCATATTTACCAGGCTGCAGGAAAATCCTCTGTCCTTTAGGTTCTGCCGCACCTGCACCGCCTCCTCGAACATATGCCCGACGCTTAAGAGCGCGATATCCCTCTCCTCGAAAATGCATTCGCTTTTGCCATATTCGATCGGCGCACGGTATTCCTGGAATCCCGTGTACGCCGTGCCTCTCGGATAGCGCACCGCGACCGGGCCGTCATGCCCCAGCGCGAAGCGCAGCATATCCGCCAGCTCCCACTTATGCTTCGGCGCCAGCACCGTCATATTGGGAATGCCGCCAAGATAGGACAGGTCAAAGATCCCCTGATGCGTCTCCCCGTCGCTCCCCACAAGCCCCGCGCGGTCTACTGCGAACACCACGGGCAGGTTCTGGAGCGCCACGTCATGGATGATCTGGTCGTAGCCTCTCTGCAAAAAGGAGGAATATACGGCAAAGACCGGTTTCATGCCCCCTGCGGCAAGCCCCGCCGCAAAAGTCACAGCATGCCCCTCCGCAATCCCCACATCGAAGAAGCGGTTCGGGAATCTCCTGCGGAACTGGGAAAGTCCCGTTCCGTCCGCCATCGCCGCCGTGACCGCCACCACGTCCGGATCTTTTGCCGCCTCCGCGCAAATGATCTTGCCAAACACATCCGTGTAGGTGTCCTTTTCTTTTTTCACGGTCACTTCACCGCTCGCGATATCGAAGGGCCCGATCCCGTGAAATTTATCCGGCGCCGCCTCCGCCGGCTCATAGCCCTTTCCTTTTTCCGTGATCACATGCAGAAGCACCGGCCCCTGCATTTTCCGCGCTTCCCGAAGCGCCCTGCACAGCACAGGGATATTATGCCCCGGGAGCGGGCCGAGATACGTGATCCCCATATCCTCAAACAACATCCCCGGCACCACGAGCTGCTTGATGCTGCTCTTGGTCTTGCGGATCTGCTCGATCATAGAGTCCCCGACGACCGGAATGTGTTCCAGCGCATTGGTCACGCCTTTTTTCAGGCCGGTATAGAGATCCGCCGTGCGCAGATGGGACAGGTATTTGGACATCCCTCCCACATTTTCCGAGATGGACATATGATTGTCATTCAGCACAATAATAAAATTCGTTTTAAGCCTGGAGGCATTATTGAGCGCCTCATACGCCATGCCCCCGGTAAGCGAGCCATCCCCGATCACCGAGATGACGCTGTGATCCTCGCCCTGTATATCCCTCGCCTCCACAAGCCCCAGCCCCGCCGAGATGGAAGTCGAGCTATGTCCGGTATCAAAAGCGTCGCACTGGCTTTCCTCGCGCTTCGGAAAACCGCTCATGCCCCCGTATTTTCTCAGCTCGTCAAAGCCGTCCTTCCTGCCTGTAAGGAGCTTATGGGTGTAAGACTGATGCCCCACGTCCCAGATGATCTTATCCTCCGGGAGCGTAAAGGTCAGATGAAGCGCCATCGTAAGCTCCACGACCCCCAGGTTCGAGGCAAGATGCCCCCCTGTGCGGCTGATCTTCTCGATCAGAAATTCCCGTATCTCCTGCGCCAGTACGGGGAGCTCGTCCGGCTTTAGCTCCTGTATATCATTTTCCTTCTGTATCCGTTCCAGCATAACAAACGCCTCTCTATCTATCCCTGTATATCAACCGCACAAGCAGTTCCTCCAGATAAGGATTCCCGCCCGGAAGGCTTTTTAACAGCCGGATCGCCTCGCGGGATCTCTCCTCTGCCGCTCTCTTCGCTTCCCTCAGGCCAAGCAGCGTCACATAGGTTGTCTTTTCATTTCTCTCGTCGCTGTGGACCGGCTTCCCCAGCGCTTCCTCCGTGCCCGTGACGTCCAGGATGTCGTCCTGGATCTGAAATGCGATCCCTACGTCCTTCGCGATCCTCTCCACGGTCTTCACTTCCTCCCCGGAAGCTCCCGCGAGGACCGCGCCGATCATCATGGACGCCTCGATAAGCGCCGATGTCTTCAGCTCGTAGATCGTATCCAGCGTCTCCTTTGGCACGGCATGTCCCGTCTCCTTCACATCGATGACCTGTCCGCCGATCATGCCGTAGATACCCGCTTTCCTGCCAAGCACGCCAAGCGCCCGCCCGATGGCAGGGCTCTCCTCCGGCTCCAGTACAAACGCCTGGAACGCCGTCTCGAACGCATAATTAAGAAGGGCGTCTCCCGCAAGGATTCCCATATCTTCCCCATACACCACATGCGTCGTCCTGCGGCCCCTGCGGGTATCGTCGTTATCCATCGCCGGAAGGTCGTCGTGTACGAGAGAATAAGTATGGATCATCTCAATCGCCGCCATAAAAGGCGCGATCGCCCTTGACGTCCCGCCGAACAACAGATAGGTCTCCTTCATCAGCATCGGGCGCAGCCGCTTCCCGCCCGCCAGGAGGCTGTACGCCATCGCTTCCATAATGAGCCCCTGAAGCCCCGTCTTTTGGGGAAGATACTCCCGGAGGAGATGCTCGATCTCCTCCGTCCTCTGGCGCAGCTCTTCATTAAAATCATTGTTCGAATTCATGGAGCTCTCCTTCATCGTCCAGTACCAGCATTTCCTTCTCGATCTGATCCAGCCTGTCATTACATGCCTTCAGCATATCCATTCCCTTATGATAGAGTCTGAACGACTCCTCCAGCGAGACCTGTGGCTGCTCCATCGCCCCGACGACCTCCTCCAGGCCGCCGAACAGCTCTTCCAACGGCTGCTCCTGCTTCTCCTGGTCCTGTTCTTCTTTCTTTCGCAGCCCGCTATCCTTCCAAGCCATGCCGCTCCTCCTTTAACTCCTCTATTCTCGCGCGGATGCTCCCGTCCGCCACATGGACGCCAAGACATTCTCCCTCTCTCACCTGGGAAATGCTTCTGAGCGCCTGTCCGCCCTCATCCTGCACATATGCATAGCCCTGGCCTAATTTCCCAAGCGGGGACAGGCCCTTAAGCTTCTCAATATAGAGCGACAGTCTGTGCCTGTTCGCCGTCAGGCTGGTCTCCATCTGCCCTCTCATCCGGGCGTCCAGCTCCACGAGCCGCATCCGGCTCTCCCGAAGCTTGTTCTCCGGGTGCAAAAGCCGGAGCGTCTTTTCATATTTCTCCATGCGCAGGTGCGCCGCCTGATGCTTCTGGCGCAGAAGCGCCGACATCCGAAAGCGGTATCCGTCAAAAACCGCTCTTGTCTGCCAGTAATCAAAGACCGCGAGCTCCGCCGCCGCTGTAGGGGTCGCGGCGCGTTCGTCCGCCACATAGTCCGCGATCGTGA
>CAZFSW010000055.1:0-7366 GCA_964521655.1 uncultured Dorea sp. | reverse complement strand
GCGGCAAAGTGACAGGAGGGAGCATATGGTGATTCAGGGCTTACAGAAGCTTACGCTTCTGGATTATCCGGAAAAGGTTGCCTGTACGGTATTTACGGCGGGCTGTAATTTTCGCTGTCCTTTTTGCCACAATGCTTCGCTGGTCATCGACACTCACAGGAACAAGGAGATTTCTGAGGAGGCGTTCTTTTCCTTTCTGGAGAAGCGGCGGGGGATCCTGGACGGCGTGTGTGTGACGGGCGGCGAGCCGCTGATCCAGCAGGGGATCGAGGATTTCCTCGCGCGGGTCAAGGAGCTGGGCTTTGCCGTGAAGCTGGATACGAACGGGAGCTTTCCGGATCGGCTTAAGAGGATCGTGGAATCGGGAAATGTGGATTATGTGGCGATGGACATTAAGAATTCCCCGGAGAATTACGGGCGGACGGTCGGGATAGAGGGTTATGATATCTCAGGCGTCAATCAGAGCATCCGGTATCTGCTGCGGGGAAATATCCCGTATGAGTTTCGCACTACGGTCGTCCGGGAATTTCACCAGCGTTCGGACTTTGAGGCGATTGCGAGGTGGATTGCCGGGGCGAAGCGATACTACCTGCAGCAGTTTGTGGATTCCGGGGATCTGATCCGGCAGGGGCTGCACGGATATGACAGGCAAATCATGGATCAGGCGCTCCTGGTGGTCAGAAAAGGCGTGGAGACGGCCGAGCTGCGCGGTTTATAGTAAATGTTCACAATAACAATATGTTGTTTGTAACGCAAATTTGTACACAATATATTGTTATTTTTTATTGACTAACCTTCAAATTCGGTGGTATGATAGAAAAACAGACGAAAAAAGAAAGGGGAGTTACCATGTATCAAGTGGTGAAGCGGGACGGACAGATTGCCGATTTTGAGCTGTCGAAGATCGGCGTCGCGATTGAGAAAGCATTTAAGGCGAAGGACAAGGAATATAATCAGGACATTATCGATCTGCTTGCCCTGAAGGTGACGGCAGCGTTTGCGCCGAAGGTGGAGAATTCCCTGATCGGCGTAGAAGACATCCAGGACAGCGTGGAGGAGATGCTCATCAAGGCGGGCTATGCAGATGTGGCGAAGGGGTATATTTTATATAGAAAACAGAGGGAGAAGATCCGCAACCTGAATTCTACGATGCTCAATTATAAAGACATCGTGGACAGCTATGTCAAGGTCACAGACTGGCGCGTGAAGGAAAATTCTACGGTGACGTATTCCGTGGGCGGGCTGATCCTGAGCAATTCCGGCGCGATTACGGCGAACTACTGGCTGTCGGAGATATACGATGAGGAAATCGGGCAGGCGCACCGCAACGCGGACATCCATCTGCACGACCTGTCCATGCTGACCGGGTACTGCGCGGGGTGGTCTTTGAAGCAGTTGATTAAAGAGGGGCTTGGCGGGATCCCGGGAAAGATTTCCTCTTCCCCGGCGAAGCATTTAAGTGTGCTCTGCAACCAGATGGTCAACTTCCTCGGCATTATGCAGAACGAGTGGGCGGGCGCGCAGGCATTTTCTTCCTTTGACACCTACCTTGCGCCGTTTGTGCGCACGGACAATCTGGATTACCCGGAGGTGAAGAAGTGTATCGAGTCCTTTATCTACGGGGTCAATACACCGTCCCGCTGGGGCACACAGGCTCCGTTCTCCAATATCACGCTGGACTGGACAGTACCGGACGATCTGGCGGGGCTTCCGGCAATCGTGGGCGGGGAGGAGATGGACTTCACCTACGGCGAGTGCAAGAAAGAAATGGATATGATCAATAAGGCGTTCATCGAGGTCATGATCGAGGGCGACGCGCACGGGCGCGGCTTCCAGTACCCGATTCCGACCTATTCCATCACCAGAGATTTTGACTGGTCTGACACGGAGAACAACCGTCTGTTATTTGAAATGACGGCGAAATACGGCACGCCTTATTTCTCCAACTATATTAACAGCGATATGGAGCCGAGCGATGTGCGGAGCATGTGCTGCCGCCTGCGCCTGGATCTGCGCGAGCTCCGCAAGAAATCCGGCGGGTTTTTCGGGAGCGGCGAGAGCACGGGATCGGTTGGCGTTGTTACTATCAATATGCCCAGGATAGCGTATCTGTCGGAAAATGAAGAGGAATTCTTCACACGCCTTGACAAGCTGATGGATATTTCCGCGCGTTCCCTGCATGTGAAGCGCACGGTCATCACGAAGCTTCTGAATGAGGGGCTGTATCCCTATACGAAGCGGTATCTGGGAACATTTGAGAACCATTTTTCCACAATCGGCCTTCTGGGGATGAATGAGGCGGGGCTTAATGCCAGGTGGATCGGCAAGGATATGACGCACGAGGAGACGCAGGAATTCTCCAAGCGGGTACTGAACCACATGAGGGAACGCCTGTCCTCCTATCAGGAGCAGTACGGGGATCTCTATAACCTGGAGGCGACTCCGGCGGAGTCTACGACCTACCGCTTCGCAAAGCATGACAAGGAGCTGTATCCGGACATCATTACTGCGGCAAAGGACAATGGCACGCCGTATTACACGAACAGCTCCCATCTGCCGGTGGGCTATACGGAGGATATTTTCGCGGCTCTGGATATCCAGGACGAATTGCAGACCCTGTATACTTCGGGGACAGTCTTCCACGCGTTCCTCGGCGAGAAGCTCCCAAGCTGGAAAGCGGCGGCGGCGCTGGTGCGCAAGATTGCCGAGAATTACAAGCTTCCATATTATACGATATCGCCGACCTATTCCATCTGCAAGAACCACGGCTATATCTCCGGCGAGCATTACACCTGCCCGGAATGTGGGGAGACGACGGAGGTTTACAGCCGGATTACCGGATATTACCGTCCGGTACAGAACTGGAACGACGGCAAGGCGCAGGAGTTTAAGGACAGGAAGGTTTATGATCTGAACCATTCGGGTCTGCACGTGGAGGCGAAGGAAGAAAAATGCGGGCCTGAGGCTGGCAGCGGCGTGAAAGCGGCGGCTGGCGAAGCGCAGGGCAGCGAGGCGCAGAGCAAAAAGATGCAGGGCGGCGGACCGCAGGGGGAAGAAATACAGAACAGCGGTTCCAGGAAGCTGCTCTTTACGACTAAAACCTGCCCGAATTGCGTGATCGCGAAAAATGCGCTGAACGATGCGCATATGGAGTATGAAGTGATTGACGCGCAGGAGCATAAGGATCTGGTGAAGAAGTACAAGGTCATGCAGGCGCCGACGCTCATCGTGATTCAGGACGGGGAAGTAAAGAAGCTTGCGAATGCATCGAATATCAGGAAGTATGCGCTGGAGTAAATTGCAGCGGTGAGAACGGATACTGCCAGCAGACGGGAGGCGTCATTTCTGATATGCCGGAGATAAGGAAGCGCATGGTATTCCACGGGCGGGTGCAGGGCGTCGGGTTCCGCTATATTTCCAGGCATCTAGCGCAGTCCCTCGGCCTTACCGGATGGGTGAAGAACGAATGGGACGGCACCGTGCTTATGGAGGTGCAGGGGCGGGAACAGTTGATTTATAAGCTCATGAAGGGCCTGAACCGGAATACGTTCATTGAGGTGGAATGGGTGGATTCCGAGGACATCCCGCTGGAACTGGAGAGTGATTTTATAATAAAATAGAATTAAGGCTGCGGTTATACTTTCCGCAGTCTTTTTTTTCTTTACACGAGAAAAGAAAATGCCTATAATGGTACGAGGGAAGATGAAAGAATGGAAGGGATCAATGATGGCAGGATTTTCGGGGGCTTCCGACTGCGGCAAAGGAGATGGAGGCGTGAAGAGGGATCTTCCATATTTTGAGATAGAGGGAGCGTTTGGCGGCAATCAGGACTGGTTTACGAATGTCGTCATGAACATGGGCGGCTGCGCGGCTGCGACGGCTTGTGACTGCTGCATTTATCTGGGGCTTCGCAAGGGGCTTGAGGAGCTATACCCTTATGATATCCATGCCCTCACGAGGGAGGATTATGTCGCGTTCAGCCAGATCATGAAGCCGTATATCCGCCCCAGAGTAAGCGGGGTGAAGAAGGTCTCGTGGTTCATAGACGGATTCGGGCAGTATATCCGGGATGTGGCTGCTGCGAGGAAACGCGGCGTGCGCCTGGAGATGGAGGAGTTTCCCGGAAGCCGTCCCTACCACGAGGCGCGTAAGATGATATGCGCGCAGATTGACGCGGGGTATCCGGTCCCGTACCTGCTCTTAAGGCATCTGGACGGAAAGTTTAAAGATTATATCTGGCACTGGTTCCTGCTGGTGGGGTATGAGGAGTCGGGCGGCGGCCTGCTGGTGAAGACGGCGACCTACGGAGAGAGCGATACATTTTCCTTAGAAGACATGTGGAATACCGGGTGCGAGGAGAAGGGCGGGCTTGTGAAGCTGCGATGCCTGTGAAAAAAATAATGATAAGGAGACAAAGAAATGGCTAATCCAATTGTTACGTTTGAGATGGAAAATGGGGATGTGATGAAAGCGGAGCTTTACCCGCAGACTGCGCCGAATACGGTGAACAACTTTATCGCGCTGGTCAACCAGGGATATTATGACGGGTTGATTTTCCACCGGGTAATCCAGGGCTTTATGATTCAGGGCGGATGCCCGCTCGGACAGGGGACGGGCGGCCCAGGCTATAGCATCAGGGGCGAGTTTGCGCAGAATGGGTTTCCAAATGACTTGAAGCACACGGAGGGCGTGCTTTCTATGGCGCGGGCGATGCACCCGGATTCCGCCGGCTCGCAGTTCTTTATCATGCATAAGGATTCCCCGCATCTTGACGGCGCTTACGCGGCGTTCGGGAGGATTACCGAGGGGATGGAGATCGTGGATAAGATCGCGGGCGCGGACACGGACGACAGCGACAGGCCGCTTAAGGAGCAGAGGATGAAGAGGGTCACGGTTGACACGATGGGAGTGGACTATCCGGAGCCGGAAAAGGTGTAATGGCATGGAGATGATTCACACAGACAGCCTTACATTTGAATATGAAAAGCGCGATGAGGAAGGAAATATCATCGGTATGTCCCGCGCTATCGACCAGGTGGAGATTGATGTGCGGGAGGGGCAGTTCATCGCCATCCTCGGACATAACGGCTCGGGGAAATCGACCCTTGCCAAGCACATCAACGCGATCCTTGTGCCGACCGAGGGGACGATGTGGGTGGACGGGCGGAACACGAAGGAGCCGGAGGAGCTCTGGAATGTGCGGCGCACGGCGGGCATGGTGTTCCAGAACCCGGACAACCAGATCATCGGCACGGTCGTGGAAGAGGACGTGGGATTTGGCCCGGAGAATCTGGGAGTCCCGACAGATGAGATCTGGCGTCGGGTGGAGGAGAGCCTGAAAGCAGTGGGGATGATCTCTTACCGGCATCATTCCCCGAACAAGCTCTCCGGCGGGCAGAAGCAGCGCGTGGCGATCGCGGGCGTAGTGGCGATGGAGCCAAAATGTATCGTACTCGACGAGCCGACCGCCATGCTCGACCCCGTGGGGAGAAAGGAAGTATTGAAAACTGTGCAGACGCTGCGGGAGGAGAAGCACGTCACGGTCATCCTGATCACGCATTACATGGAGGAGGTCATTGACGCGGACAAGATTTTTGTCATGGATCACGGGCATGTGGTGATGGAAGGAACGCCGGGAGACATCTTTTCGCAGGTGGAGAAGCTTAAGAGCCTCCGGCTGGACGTCCCGCAGGCGGCTCTGCTCGCGGAAGAGCTCAGGAAGCGGGGGCTGGATCTGCCGGATGGGATATTAAGAAGAGAAGAGCTGGTGGAATATTTATGTCAATTCAAATAGAACATCTGAATTATATATACAGTCCGGGAACGGCGTATGAGAGGCAGGCGTTAAAGGACATCTGCCTTGAGATCCCTGACGGGGAATTTGTGGGGATCATCGGGCATACGGGCTCCGGGAAATCCACGCTGATCCAGCATCTGAACGGGCTGCTTAAGGCGACGAGCGGAAAGATCTATTATAATGGCGAGGACATTTACGCGGACGGATACGATATGAAGAAGCTCCGCAGCCAGGTAGGGCTGGTCTTCCAGTACCCGGAGCACCAGCTTTTTGAGGTGGACGTGATAACGGACGTCTGCTTCGGGCCGAAGAATCAGGGGCTTGCGCCAAAGGAATGCGAAAAGCGCGCGCTGCAGGCGCTTCAATTAGTCGGGTTAAAGGAGAAATATTACCGCTCCTCGCCCTTTGAGCTGTCGGGCGGGCAGAAGAGAAGAGCCGCCATCGCGGGGGTGCTCGCTATGCGCCCGAAGGTTCTGGTGCTGGACGAGCCCACGGCGGGCCTGGACCCGAAGGGGCGGGACGATATCCTGGATCAGATCGCGTATTTGCATAGCCAGGGAGACATGACGGTGATCCTGGTGTCCCACAGCATGGAGGACATCGCCCGCTATGCAAGCCGCATTATCGTGATGAACGGCGGCGAGGTGATGTACAACGATGAGCCGAAGAAAGTGTTCCGGCATTTCAGGGAGCTGGAGGAGGTGGGGCTTGCCGCCCCGCAGGTGACATACATCATGCATGATCTGAAAGAGAAGGGCTTCCCGGTGGACGCGGACGTGACCACAGTGGAAGAGGCGGCAGATGAAATCATGCGTGCATTGGAGAGGAAGAAATGATCCGAGACATTACGATAGGGCAGTATTATCCGGCAAAAAGCGTGCTGCACAGGCTTGATCCGAGGGTGAAGCTGGTGTCTACGTTACTGTATCTGATTTCACTTTTTTTGTTTAAGAGCATTCCCGGCTACATCGTGGCGACGCTTTTCCTCGCGGCGGTCATCCGGATGTCCAGAGTGCCGTTTTCCTATATCGTAAAGGGACTGAAACCCATCATCATGCTGCTGATGATCACTGTGGTGTTCAACCTGTTCCTCACGAGGGACGGGGCGGTACTGTTCCACAAATGGATCTTCACAGTCACGGAAGGGGGGCTTAGGACGGCGGTGTATATGGCGGTGCGGCTGATCTATCTGATCATCGGCTCCTCGCTTATGACATTTACCACTACGCCGAACGAGCTGACGGATGGGATCGAAAAGCTGCTCCATCCGCTGAACAGGCTTCATGTCCCGGTGCATGAGGTGGCGATGATGATGTCGATCGCGCTGCGGTTTATCCCGATCCTGCTCGAAGAGACAGATAAGATCATGAAGGCGCAGATTGCGCGCGGCGCGGACTTAGAGAGCGGGAATGTGATCCAGCGCGCGAAGAGCATGATCCCAATCCTTGTGCCGCTGTTCGTGTCAGCGTTCCGCCGCGCCAACGACCTTGCGATGGCGATGGAGGCGAGGTGCTACCGGGGCGGCGAGGGGCGGACGAAGATGAAGCCGCTCCGCTATAAGGCAAGAGA
>CAZFSW010000054.1:0-7395 GCA_964521655.1 uncultured Dorea sp. | reverse complement strand
TTTACAAAGATTTTACGTTTATAGGATTTCAGATTTTACATTCTCCCACTATGATAGGAACTGTCCATTAATAACCTATGCATTTCAAAAAGGAGGATGTAAAACATGAGGATGAAAAGGTTGATGGCGGTATTGACGGCGGCTGGCATGGCTGTATTCCTTGCGGCGGGGTGCGGCAGCTTTGGCGACGACGGCGGAAGCGGAAGTGGCAGCAGTAGTAACAGCGCGGATGTGCAGACAGATGCGGCAAAGGGAAACGGCGGCTGGGATCCCTCTTCGGATATTACCATCGTCTCCCGCGAGGACGGCTCCGGCACGAGGGGAGCGTTTATCGAGCTGTTCGGCATCGAAGAGGAGCAGGGCGGCGAGAAGGTTGACATGACCACGGAGGAGGCGCAGATTACGAACAGCACCTCGGTCATGATGACGACGGTTGCCGGAGATGATTACGCGATCGGGTATGTGTCGCTGGGCTCTCTTGACGACAGTGTGAAAGCGGTGAAGATCGACGGCGCGGAGGCGACGGCGGACAACATCAAAAACGGGAGCTACAAGGTGTCGAGGCCATTTAACATCGCGACGAAGAATGGGCTTGACAATCAGGTGGCGGAGGACTTCATTGATTTCATCATGAGCGAGGAGGGTCAGGCAGTCGTAGCGGACAATGGATACATACCGCTGGATGACGCGCAGCCGTTCGCGGGGACGGCCCCGGAGGGCAAGGCGGTCGTGGGCGGCTCCTCTTCCGTGTCTCCGGTGATGGAAAAGCTGATCGAAGCCTATCAGGAGCTGAATGCAAACGCAAAGATCGAATTGCAGACGACAGACTCCACGACGGGCATGACTTCCACAATTGATGGAAGCTACGATATCGGCATGGCGTCGAGGGAACTGAAGGACGAGGAAGCAGAGGAGCTCACGGGACAGGTTATCGCCACGGACGGCATCGCGGTTATCGTAAATAACAACAGCCCCGTTGAGAGTCTTACGGGCGGGCAGGTAAAGGCCATTTATACCGGCGGCGCGCTCACATGGGACGAAGTGGTAGAATAAGGGGCAGAGAGATAAGATGAAAAGCAAAGCATGGATGGAGAGATTCATGCAGGGAGTATTCTTCATCGCCGCCTGTGCCTCGGTGCTGGCGGTGGCTCTCATCTGTGTGTTCCTCTTCGCAAATGGGATCCCTGCCATGAAGGAGATCGGCTTCGGCGCGTTCCTGAGCGGGGAAATGTGGAAGCCGAAGAATGATATTTACGGAATCTTTCCTATGATCATAGGAAGCTTACTTGTAACTTTGGGCGCGATCCTCACAGGCGTCCCGGTCGGGATCCTTACGGCAGTGTTCATGGCGTTCTATTGCCCGAAGGCCATCTATAAGCCGCTGAAAACGGCGACGGAGCTTCTGGCGGGCATCCCATCCGTGGTCTACGGCTTCTTCGGGCTGGTGGTGCTGGTCCCCGTAGTCCGGGAGCTGGGAAGGACGCTGAAAGATATGGGACTTATCCACTCTGCCGGGAATGGGAGCAGCATCCTCACCGCCTCTTTGCTTCTCGGCATGATGATCCTCCCGACCATCATCGGGCTTACGGAATCATCGCTTAGGGCGGTGCCGGAGCAGTATTACGAGGGCGCGGCGGCGCTTGGGGCGACGCATGAGCGGGCGATCTTCCTCGTGGTGCTCCCGGCAGCGAAGTCAGGCGTGGCGGCGGCCATCGTGCTGGGCGTCGGCAGGGCGATCGGGGAGACGATGGCGGTCATTATGGTTGCGGGAAACCAGGCGAGGATGCCGGCGGGCATTTTCAAGGGGATCCGCACACTGACAGCGAATATCGTGATCGAGATGGGCTACGCGGCGGGGCTCCACCGGGAGGCGCTGATTGCCACGGGCGTCGTGCTCTTCGCATTTATCCTTATCATCAACTTCTGCGTGGCCGTGCTGAACAGGAGGAATGAGCATGAGTAATGTGAAATTATCTAAAAATGAAGTGACGTTCGGGCAGAGGATAAAGGGCTATGCGAGGACGCCGGGCTCTCTTGTGGTGATGCTGCTTGTAGTGCTGTCGGCGGCACTTACCTTTGCGGCTCTGATGTTCCTGATCGTGTATGTGTTGGCGCACGGCATCCCGTACCTGAAGCCGTCCTTATTTTCCCTGACATACAATTCGGAAAATGCGTCGCTTATGCCTGCGCTTGTGAATACGGTGATCATGACGTTTCTCTCGCTTCTGATCGCGGCGCCGCTCGGCATTTTCTCGGCCATCTTCCTTGTAGAATACGCAGGGCGCGGGAACCGTTTTGTGGAACTTATCCGCCTGACTACGGAAACGCTGCAGGGCATCCCGTCCATCGTGTACGGGCTGTTCGGGCTCTTGTTCTTCGTCACCGCCTGCGGATGGGGCTTTTCCATCCTGGCGGGCGCATTTACCCTGTCCATCATGGTGCTGCCGCTCATCATGCGGAGCACGGAGGAGGCTCTTAAGGCTGTGCCGGATTCCTACCGGGAGGGGAGCTTCGGGCTGGGCGCGGGAAAGCTCCGGACAGTGTTTTGTATCGTCCTGCCATCGGCGGTTCCCGGGATCCTGGCGGGCGTGATCCTCGCCATCGGGCGCATTGTGGGGGAAACTGCGGCGCTCATCTACACGGCGGGGACGGTCGCGGATTTCCCGAAGAACATCATGAGCTCCGGGCGGACGCTGGCGGTACATATGTATAATCTGGCGAGCGAGGGGCTATATATGGATCAGGCTTACGCGACGGCGGTGATCCTGCTCGCGCTTGTGGTGGGGATCAATACGTTGTCGGGCATGGCGGCGAAGAGGCTCGCGAAGTAAGCTTATCCTTGTGAGGGTAGAAGCGGTTTGCCACTGTCCGGGGCGCCGAACTCTCCGCCATATCCGCCTCAAACGAGGCAGCATTTCGCCGAACTAGCTGCAACTGCGACTAACGCGCTCTGGAAAGCCATCGCGCGTAAGTCTCCGTAGAGCAGCGGATTTCGGCTCCATTAAGAGCGCCTCTGATTGTTTGCCTGCGGATATGACAGAGAGTTTGGCTACCCCGGACAGTGGCAAACCGCTTCTGGCCGCGCAGGTGAAGATGAAACATATGATTCAGAAAGGATGAAGCATGAGTAAGATAAGCATTAAGGACGTAGATTTATATTACGGCGATTTCCATGCGCTGAAAAGGGTGAATCTGGAAATCGAGCCGAATAAGATTACGGCGTTTATCGGGCCGTCCGGCTGCGGCAAGTCTACCCTTTTAAAATCTATCAACCGGATGAACGATCTGGTGGAGGGCTGCCGCATCGAGGGCGACATCCTGCTGGACGGGCAGGATATTTTCACGGAGATCGACGTGAACCTGTTAAGGAAGAGGGTCGGCATGGTGTTCCAGAAGCCGAATCCATTTCCCATGAGCGTGTATGATAATATTGCCTATGGACCACGCACGCATGGCGTGCATTCCAAGTCCAGGCTTGATGACATCGTGGAGCGCTCCTTAAGGAGCGCCGCCATCTGGGAGGAGTGCAGGGACAGGCTGAAAAAGAGCGCGCTCGGCATGTCGGGCGGGCAGCAGCAGAGGCTGTGCATCGCGCGGGCGCTCGCCGTGCAGCCGGAGGTGCTTCTGATGGATGAGCCGACCTCGGCGCTCGATCCCATTTCCACATCAAAGATAGAAGACCTTGCGATGGAATTAAAAAAGAATTATACTATTGTCATGGTTACGCACAATATGCAGCAGGCCGTGCGCGTATCGGACAACACCGCCTTTTTCCTGCTCGGCGAGGTCATTGAATACAATGATACGGAGAAGCTCTTCTCCATACCGGCGGACAAACGGACAGAGGACTATATTACAGGGAGGTTTGGCTAAGATATGCGTAATAAATTTGATCTGCAGCTTGAGCTTCTAAATGAACAGCTCATCCACATGGGGGAATTGTGCGAGACGGCGATCGGCAGGGCGACGGAGGCGCTCGGCGAGGGCAGCATCGCCCGGGCAAAGGCGGTCAGGGAGGCGGACGAGGAGATTGACCAGATGGAGAAGGACATCGAGCGGCTCTGCCTGAAGCTGCTTTTGCAGCAGCAGCCGGTGGCGCGTGACCTGCGGCAGATATCCGCCGCGCTTAAGATGATTACAGATATGGAGCGCATCGGGGATCAGGCGTCGGACATTGCGGAAATCATCATCTCCGAGAAGAAATCAAAGGGGGCGGACATCCCGAAGATCGTGCAGATGTCGGAGGCCGCCGCGGGGATGGTGCGCGACAGCGTGGCCGCCTATGTAGAGAAGGACCTGGAGATGTCAAGGCGCGTCATGGAGGCGGATGATGTGGTAGACAGGCTATTTGAGGAAAATAAGCGGGAGCTGATTGATTTTATCGCCCGGAATGAGGGCCATCAGGGGCGCGAGGCAATCGACCTCATCATGGTGGCGAAGTATCTGGAGCGGATCGCGGACCACGCGACCAATATCGCGGAGTGGGTAGAGTTCTCGATCACGGGCATCCACAAGGAGAGTCAGGGATGATAGATAGATTGCGCAAAGGGCGGTGTAAATTCTGCTGTCACGATTATTGCCGCTATAAGGAGAGCCAGGGATGATATATTGCGTGGAAGACGACAGTGATATCAGGGATTTAGTAATCTATACGCTAAAGAGCACGGGCTTTGAGGCGTGCGGCTTTGAGGACGGGCAGAGTTTTCTTGGCGCGCTTGCAAAAGAGCTCCCGGAGCTTGTGCTCATGGATATCATGCTGCCGGGCGCGGACGGGCTCTCACTTTTGAAGACAATGAAAGCGTCCGCGAGGACGAGGGAGATCCCGGTCATCATGGTGACGGCGAAGGGCGCGGAATATGATAAGGTACGGGGGCTTGACCTGGGCGCGGACGATTATGTGGCAAAACCCTTCGGCATGATGGAGCTGGTTTCGCGGATACGGGCGGTCCTGCGCCGCAGCGGGAAAAAGAGCGGCGGCGGGGAGAGCGTCATTTCCGCAGGGGAGCTTTCGATGAACCTGAAAAAGCATGAGGTCACGGCTTCAGGCGAGGTGGTCACGCTGACCTTAAAGGAGTATGAGCTTCTCAGATGGCTTTTGCAAAACCGGGATATCGTGCTGACTCGGGATCAGCTTCTGGAGGAAATCTGGGGGTATGATTTCGACGGGGAGACGAGGACGGTGGACGTCCATGTCAGGAGCCTGCGGCAGAAGCTTGGGGCCTGCGGGGAACTGATTGAGACGGTGCGGGGCGTGGGATATCGGATAAACGATGCGTAAGCTGATCTAAGAGAAAATGGGCTGGGGGAAGGATGAGTCTTAGGAGAAAGATACAGAAAAACATGATCATCGTCATCGCAGCGACGCTTCTCGTGACGTATGCGATGACTATTTTTGTCATCTACCGGCAGAATGTGCGGCTCATGGAGGAGGAGGCGCAGCAGGCGGGGAGGCTCGTCCGCCCGATCAACGAGCTGGATATTGAACACCCGCTTGACAACGAGGTGTATGAGGAGCTGACGCCGCTGCTTCAGAGCATTGACGAGCAAAACAAGGCGAAGGACGCCGTTGCCAATATGCGCAGGGAGTTTTCCGCAAATGTCTCCCACGAGCTGAAGACGCCGCTCACCTCGATCTCCGGCTACGCGGAGATTATGAAGAACGGGCTGGTAAAGCCGGAGGATACGGAAGATTTTGCCGGGTGGATAAGAGCCATTCGCGGAAAACCGGCGGGACGAGGATGGAGCTTTCGTTTCGGTGAAAATCAAAAAAATCATACTTCATTGATTCTGTGTATGAATACTTGACTTTTTATAGAATTATGTTAAGATAATTATAGACCGTAGGGAGGCGTGGGTAATGCCTGAATCCAAATATTCCATTGGCGGGATTAAGAATGGTATATCCATTCTTTTTTTTACCATGAGAGGGGGAAGTAATGCCAAACAGGGAAGTTCCGATTAATTTGGAAGAACAAATAGACGTGATAAAGAAATATGTGGTGTTCCGGCAAAGAAAGAGAATGAGAAATTTTCTGCAATATGCGGGTTACTTTAGAGTGAGCAGATATGGAAAATATTTGCTTTCTTACTCAGGCGTCATGGGTAATAAACCGGAGCAGGAACTTTTGTTCCAATTGTATGAGTTTGACGTTAAATTGAGAAATCTTTTGGTTTTATATTGCAACAAAGCAGAGGTGCAATTTAAGAGTGCAGTGTCAAATGCTGTCTCCATAAAAACGCAGGATGCCGTTTTTTATTTGGATCAGCAATATTATACGCCTTCTAAAAGTGAGAAAGATGCAAAGAAACGAAGACGGAATGAAAAATATTTTCAAAGATTTTTAAATGATATTTTGGATAAAGAAAATGCATTAAGGAAAGATATAGTAAAACATCCTGAGCTGAAAGAATACCGAAGAGGTGGGAGCAGGCAGAATAACAGTCTTCCGGTGTGGGTAGCTTTTTCCTATTTTGAGTTTGGTGTAATAACTATGTTGTATTCTTATTTGCGGGGTGATTTAAGAAAAACGGTTTTGAATTATGCTTTTTCAAAAGGAAAGTATAAAAAAGAAGCAACAAAGCAGATAGATACCTGGTTGGATGCCATAAGAAATCTTAGAAATTATTGCGCACATAATTCGATGGTAAGCGGTATGACGTCGTCGGTTGTCATCCGGGATCTGAATGATTCGCCTGATGTTTTACCAAAAGATACAGATTTGTTTTCCAGATTATATGCATTGAAAAAAATTTTACCTGAGAAAGATTCAGAACAAATGAAAAAGGAATTGAAAAAGTTGATTCAGAGGACAAAAATTGACATTTATCAGTTAAATATTCTCCCCGCAAAATGGGAAGAATTAATAGATCGTATTAAAGAATTTTAAGCGCAAAGGTGCATATGATAATAGAGACCGTAGGAAGGCATGGGTAATGCCTGAATCCAAATATTCCATTAACGGGGGCAGGTGAGCCAAGTGCTTATCTGCCTTATTTTTGTTACATATTATATTGACAAGGATGTGGGATACAATTGGGGACAGGAAATATAATTAGTTAGATTGAGCTAATAGATAGAAGACCTTGCGATGGAACTGAAAAAGAATTATACTATTGTCATGGTTACGCACAATATGCAGCAGGCCGTGCGCGTATCGGACAACACCGCCTTTTTCCTGCTCGGCGAGGTCATTGAATACAATGATACGGAGAAGCTCTTCTCCATACCGGCGGACAAACGGACAGAGGACTATATTACAGGGAGGTTTGGCTAAGATATGCGTAATAAATTTGATATGCAGCTTGAGCTTCTAAATGAACAGCTCATCCACAAGGAGAGCCAGGTATGATATATTGCGTGGAAGACGACAGTGATATCAGGGATTTAGTAATCTA